>JAFZWW010000045.1 GCA_017617005.1 Lachnospiraceae bacterium | reverse complement strand
TCCGTTTACGGGTTTCGAAACAAAATCATCGAATCCCTGTCTTAAATACTCTTCTCTTGCGCCGGGAAGCGAATTTGCCGTAAGTGCGATAAATGCAGTCGCAGCATTCTTGACTCTTTCGATCTGCTTTGCACGCTTCATCGCCTCCACACCGTCCATATCCGGCATGATGTGATCAAGCAGAACGACATCATAGCTGTTCTTTGTAAGCTCTGCGAGCATCTCCTCGCCGCCTGCCACCTGGGCAGTCTGTACCTCGGTCTCCTTAAGGAGCATGGCTTCAAGTACCCTGTTGATCTCGTTGTCATCAACAATGAGAACCTTTGCATTAGGCGCCTTGAAAAGAGGACCTGTGGCACCGGTCTCTTTGGATGTTTCGTCCGCCGTATTGTCGATAAGATCGGATTCCTCCGCTATCTTCTGCGGAATCTTAACGATAAATACGGAACCCTTTCCGGGCGTGCTTTCCGCCTTGATCTCACCGTCCATCATATCCGCAAGTTTCGCAACTATCGAAAGACCGAGTCCGACTCCTTCACCGCTCCTTGAATGGGTATCGCCTGCGCGGTCAAAGGTTCCGAATATCTTCTCCAGATCCTCTTCCTCAATACCGATTCCGGTATCTGAAACACGGATCTCCATCATTACATTCTTATCATCGACCTCATTGGAACCGACATAAAGGTTCACGCTTCCCGAATGAGTATACTTGATCGCATTCGTTAGCAGGTTGAGCATGATCTGTCTGATGCGCACGCTGTCACCCACAAGAACCTCCGGAACAAGAGAACCGACATCACAGCCTATCTTGAGGCCTTTTTCCTCGGATTTGAAAACTACGGTCTTGTAAACTTCCCTTACAACAGTGGCAACCTTGTACGGTGCATTGACGATCTCGAGCTTTCCGGTCTCGATGTCGGAATAATCAAGGATCTTGTTGAGAGTCTCCATGAGATTGTTTCCGGCGGTCGCGATATCCCTTGCGTATCCGCTGATATACTCATCATGGCTTTCCCTGAGGATCATCTCATCCATTCCGAGCACGGTGTTCATGGGAGTTTTGAGTTCCCTTGATACGAAGGAAAGAAATTCGCTCTTGACATGCTTGGCCTTCTCCGCCTCTATCTTGGCGGAATCAAGATCCGCAAGTGCTTCCTGGAGATATGCATAATCCGGTGTTTCGACAAATATCAGGATAATGGTCACCGCAAGCGATCCGAAAAAGAACGTGAGCAGCACATTGGGAAGAAGCAGCGCCTGGAATACAGTTCCGAGAATTACAAAAACAAATCCTGATAAGGAGAGCATCTCCCTGATGCCCAGATTCTTTCTGTTGGAGAGCATATAGAAGAATCCGCCGGTGATGAAATAACCTGCGGGAATATAGCAGATGAAGTGGTAAGGCCCGAAGACATACCTGTATTCCTCGTCGAAAGTAAAGATCCATCCGGTCTTAACGTTCACGACAAGAAGTGCGACGTAGGCAAGAACAAAAGCTATATGGAAATAACGCATTACGTCATGGAACTTTGTCCTGACACCAACAAACGCAAGCGTGTAATTGACATACGCAAGTCCTATATATCCCGCAAAAAAGAAATACAGGGTGTTGAAGAGCATGGGAAGGGTAAGCCCGGTATTGGGAGCATTATCTATAGAAACAGCTCCGAGAACGTCAAATATGAGTCCAAAAAGGACCGAAAACATAAGTATAAGGAATTGTTTGAATCTCGCCGTCCTTCTTCTGTGTGTCCAGATAAGGCATGAGATGCATATGGATATGAAAAAAGCCGAAGCTACTTCATATGAGATATTGTAACTGTTCATATGGCTCTGTCTCTCCCAAAAAATGATTTCGGAATGGTCAGTGTGTCCGATATGCGTAACATAAATATTATATACGAAAAACCTACTTAATAGGGAAAAATCTTTAAGAAAAAGTATTAAGAAAAAAGAAAAACCGGAAAGAAACCACCAGGTCTCTTTCCGGTAAAGTCTATTGAAAATATGATCTTTTATTCTTCGTCGTCCGTACGCTCTTCCTGCTCCTTCTGGATCTCGGGAATAGCGGACAGCATGGGCTTGACATCCTCACCTCTGAGATGCCTGTCCACATAATTCTTCGTGATCTTCATTACGGTTCCGCTCAGGACAATGACACCGATAAGGTTGGGCATAGCCATAAGTCCGTTGAAGGTATCGGAAAGGTCCCACGCAAGTGAAAGATCCATTATCGCACCGAAGAAGACAAAGAGAACGAAGACTACCTTATATCCGATAATAGTTTTGGTTCCGAACAGATACTCGAAAGCCTTGCTCCCGTACACGCTCCATCCCAGAACGGTGGAGAAAGCAAAGAGTGTTATCGCAACCGCTATGAACCATCCGCCGGCCACACCGAGAGTTCCCTCAAATGCTTCGGCGACAAGTGCCGTCTTTTCATTTGTCGAGATCATAAGTCCGGTCTCAAGATCCATAACGCCCGATGTAAGAACGGCGAGTGCGGTAAGAGTACATACAACGATCGTGTCCGCAAATACTTCAAAGATTCCCCACATACCCTGTCTTACGGGCTCTTTTACATTTGATGCGGAATGCACCATAACGGAAGAACCGAGACCTGCTTCATTGGAGAAGACACCTCTCTTCATTCCCCAGGTGACCGCAATCTTGACACCGTGTCCGACAACACCGCCGCCTACGGCTTTAAGAGCAAATGCTCCCTTGAAGATTGCTACGAAAGCTTCACCGACAAGACCGATATTTGCGAATACGATAACAAAACATCCGATGACATAGAGCACTGCCATGAAAGGAACCAGCTTCTCCGTAACGCTTGCGATCCTCTTAAGTCCGCCTACAATAACAAGAGCGGCCAGGGCCGTAAGGATGATTCCGGTCAGAGAATAAGGCATGCCGAATACGGAATTAAGGTTAACGGCAATGGAATTGACCTGGCTCATATTTCCTATTCCGAATGAAGCCAGTACGCAGAATATACTGAAGAGAACCGCAAGAACCGCACCTATCTGCTTGCATCCCTTCTTGCTTCCGAGTCCGTCCTTGAGATAATACATGGCGCCTCCGCACCACTCACCCTCGGAATTCTTTCTTCTGTAGTAAATACCGAGTACGTTCTCGGAGTAATTGGTCATCATACCGAAAAATGCAACTACCCACATCCAGAAGATCGCACCGGGGCCGCCCGTTGCAAGAGCTGCGGCAACACCCGCGATATTACCCGTTCCGATCGTAGCCGCAAGAGCGGTACAGAGGCTCTGGAACTGGCTTATCTGTTTGTCATGACCGGGAGTATGTGCGGTCACGTGCTTGTTTTTGAATATTCCGCCAAGAGTGTGCTTGAACCAGTGCCTGATATGGCTTACCTGGAAGAACCTGGTCAGGATGGTCATAAGGATACCGGTACCGACAAGAAGGACCAGCATGGGAAGTCCCCACACGAAATCATTGACGGCTGTGTTAATAGTTTCAATCAGCTGCACTTTTCTTCTCCTCTCAATCCTAAAAAAACAGACGCCGACATTTTGGTGTCGGCGCCTTTGTCAACATAATCATTTTATGGGAAAAAAACGCTGAGTGCAAGCATTTTTACACTGTGCCGTATTATTTCTTCTTAATCTCCAGTGTGATCTGTGCATAATCACCGGGAAGATTCGGCATGATCAGTCCGGCATTCATCAGGCTGCTTCCGCTGAGCACATCTGTCGAAAGCGCATCCCAGCTTGCTTTCCGCGCCCTGCTGCAGTAAAGGCTGTTCTCATCGTCGCTTCCCACAAGCTTTATCTCATAATCGGCGTTAGGGTCGAGTCCTTTGAGCTTTATCACTCTTCCCTTTCCTCCGGGATATGCCCTGCACTGGATATACATAACGAGTGCCCTGCCTTTATCCTTGGAGACGCTCATCCACGCATCATAGTATCCCGCGTGTTCGGCATTACGCGCTATACGGTAATAATCACCTTCCCTTACAAGCTCATTATATCTGTGATAGATCTCAACCTGCTCGGGGATGGCATTTCTTTCTTCCTCGGGGATCGCGGTTATATCCAGTTCATATCCGAAGGTTCCCGAAAGTGCGACCGCTCCTCTTACATCAAAGGGCATCACTCTTCCGGTGACATGGTTGGGCGATGCGGAAACATGTGCACCCATAGTGCTGAGCGGATAAATGAGTGCGGTTCCGGCCTGGATGGAAAGTCTTTCAAATGCATCGGTATCATCCGAGCACCATATCTGTGGCGAATAGAACAGCATTCCGGGATCATATCTTCCTCCGCCGCTTGAACAATTCTCGAGAAGCAGCTCCGGAAATTCCTCAAGAAGTCTTTCCATGAGATCATACACACCCAGGGTGTACAGATATGAAAATCTGCCCAGGGATTTTGCATCAAGCTCCGTACTTCCTATATCGGTAAGTGCCCTGTTCATATCCCACTTCACATAGGATATCTTCGCATTCCTCAGAACCTTTGCAACGGATTCATAAACATAGTCTCGAACTTCGGATCTCGTGATGTCGAGTATGTACTGGTTTCTCATTTTGCAGGGAGTACGTCCGGGAGCAGCTACGGCCCAGTCGGGATGTGCACGGTAGAGGTCAGAATCGGGAGATACCATCTCGGGTTCGAACCATATACCGAATTTGATCCCGATCTTTTCCAGCTCATCGGAAAGCCTCGAAAGGCCTCCGGGAAGTTTTTCTTCGTTTACGGTCCAGTCACCGAGCGATGAGTTGTCATCGTTTCTCTTTCCGAACCATCCGTCGTCCATAACGAGCATTTCGATGCCGGACTTCTTTGCATCACGTGCAATGCTTAAGAGTTTTTCCGTATCAAAATCGAAATACGTGGCCTCCCAGTTATTGATGAGTACCGGTCTTTCCTTATGAAGATAAGGACTTCTTATCAGATGATTCCTGAACAGATCGTGGAAGATATGGGTCATGGAATCAAATCCGTCTTCCGTATATACAAGGATTGTCTCGGGTGCCTGAAAACTCTCACCCGCCCTGAGATCCCATGTGAAATGTTCCGGGCTTATGCCGATATAAGTTCTGATTGTTTCAAACTGGTCGATTCCCGAACCGCATATAAAATTACCGGACCAGACAAGATTCTGTGCATAGATCCTGCCTTTGGAATCATCGGCGTTCTTTTCGCAAAGTGCCAGGAAAGGATGGAACTGATGAGAGGTCACGCCCCTTGTCGAATATACCTCGGTATTGCCCCTGGTAAGTGTCCTTCGGTCGGGTCTTCTCTCCCTTGCCCAGCTTCCGGAAAGGGTTATGATATCGGGCTCATTGTTTTCAAACGCTCCGCCGTCCAGGTCGAGACAGCTGCTGAGCAGCCTGTCAATTATGACAGTTCTGTCGGATTTATTCACAAGCCTTACGCTCTTTAATATCGCATCCGAATCGTCGAATATGCTGTATGAAAGATACGCCGAAACACCGAGCACCTTCTCCTCGAGTTCGATCTCAAGCGTCTGTGCGTTATTTCCGAAAGTTGCGGGGATCCTTATCTGCTTACCGTCGCTTGCCGCTCCGAAGAGTTTTTCTTTTCCGTCATAGATACGGTGGGAGACGTAGGTAAACTGCGATGCATCGTGTCCCGACGTATCCCTCAGGCATACCGCGGACTTGCGGTAATCACCCACGCCTGATGAGGGAAACTCCATCCTCGCCATATCAAGAAATCCTCCCCTGTCCCTCGAATTATGCGAAGGAAGGAAAGGATATATCTTTGTCCTCAGAAGGTACGTAAGGTCATCTTCACCCACGGGGCTTCCATAATAAACATTGCAAAGAAAACCTTCGTCATCAACGACCGCAAGGCACATGGAGGTATGTGCGGTCTCTAAGAAAAACAGCCTGTTTGTTTCATCAAATCTGATTCCCATGGGTATTCTCCGGATTATTTATTTTTCAGGTATAGGAAATTATAAGTTCCATATAGCCGCTCATGCGGATGTCCTTTGCACCCTCCGCAGTGATCAGCATATGGCTTCCTTTTTTGACATCTTTATCGAAAACCCTGCCCGAGCCCTCGATCACGCTTGCGTTCACGAATCCCGCATCGCATTTAAAAGAAAACTCTCCGGAAACCTTCACTTTGGATACGGTGTATCTGTCACAAGCCGAAATCCGGAGAACACTGTTTTCTTCCTGCTGAGCGCATTCTTTTATCTGCTCGCTCAGGGAAGGTGCGGGAACGGTGATCACATCAAGGCTTTTATCAATATGCAGCTCACGTTTTCTTCCGTTCTGCAGTCTGTCGTAGTCGTAAAGCCTGTATGTGATGTCACTTGACTGCTGTGTTTCGATAAGGCAGACCCCTGCGGTTATCGAATGGACGGTTCCCGGATCTATCTGGATGGTCTCTCCCTTTTTTACCTTCACTTTACGGATGAGTTCGTCCCATCTTCCCTCCGAGACCATGGAACGGAGTTCTTCGGGCGATCCCGCATTATGTCCTATCACAAGCTCGGCGTCTTCGGGACAGTCGAGCACATACCAGCATTCCTTTTTTCCGAGTGAACCGTTCTCGTTGGCGGAAGCATATTCATCGTCCGGGTGCACCTGTATGCTCAGGTCGGCTTCGGCATCGATGATCTTGACGAGAAGAGGGAATCTGTCGCCCTCCGCATTTCCGAAAAGTTCCCTGTGCTCATTCCAGAGTTCGGACAATCTCTTTCCTTCAAACTCTCCGGATGCCGCGGTGCTCTCACCCGAAGGATGTGCCGATATGCCCCAGCACTCTCCTATGTCGTCGCCGGGCTCGTTATATCCGAATACATCCCTGAGCTTCTTTCCTCCCCAGATGGTATGCGAAAAATATGGATTTAATAAAATGACCTTTTCCAAATCTAACAATCCTTTCAGATATTACCCGATGCTATCACACTTACCAGGTAAAAAGGAAGTATATCATCTTCATGAACTTCCGTAAGTTCTATCATTACCGTATGCTCTCCGCACTTTCCGTGATCGAGCACGGTGTCGAGCGCAAGCTTGTCTCCCCAGTCTTCTTCAAAATTCGCATCAAGAAAAACTTCGGAAGAAGCATCCGAGTCTATTGTAACCTTTGCGACGGGCGCAGGTTTTTTTATCGTCTTTCTGTACTGGATGCCTATGCAGGTACCGGTCACCTTAAAAACAATATACGAGCCCTTTTCGGATGCCGTCCAGCCTTTTTTGAAGATATCCGTTATTCCTTCCTGCGAAGATGCATCGGGCGTAAAGCCTTTACACTCGGACACCGCGGCGGCGGAATTGTCGTTACGGTATCTTACCGAATCCTCATAGGCATCGGGAGTCTCCGGCCCGGGCATTTCATTTCCATCCGGAACCGTCACATCATCCATATGTGCCCTTATCTCTTCGAGCACTGATATTATAACCGATGCGACAAGACTGTGTCCCGTATCATTGGGATGAAGTCCGTCCGTTGTAAGAAGGGACCTTTCGATGGTTCCGTTTTCGATTTCGGACCACAGTGCATTTTTCATGCTCACGCATGGCACATCATATCTGTCAGCGATCCGCCTGTGCATAGGCTCCGCATTCTTCCCGTTATCATACCTGACATTGAAGATAAGCATGAGAGCCCTGTCCGGCGATGACAGAAGGATCTTTCTGACAAGACCTTCATAGGTTTCGTGATAATGCTCTTCACATTCGTCATTGACCGAAAATTCCGCAAAGCAGATATCCGGTTCATATGAAAGAAGGTCGTCCCCGGCTCTTGCGCATCCGAACTGTGAATCGGTCGCACCGATCCCGGCGTTCACATATCTGAAACGCGCCTTGGGAAATGTCTCCTCAAACCATTCAAAAACTTTATGCGCGTAACATTTCTCAGGCGACGAAGCAAGGCAGCCGAGAGTAATGGACCCCCCGAGAAATCCGATGCAGATTTCCCCTCCGCCGGCTGCCTTCTTCATCATATTTTTGATCCTGTAAGCGCCTTCTATGTTATTTCCCACACCCCTCAGTGTAACCTGAGGCAACTTCTCAGTGATCATATTGCTTTATCTTATTCCGATCTCGGTATCAGATTCGGTAACGTTGCTGTGTGCCTTGATGTAATCGACGATGAGATCGACCTTGGTGAATGCCACGGAAACATAGCTGTCGGCGCATCCGTAGTAGAGTGCGATCCTTCCGGTCGCGGGATCGTGGATCGTTGCGCAGGGGAAGCATACGTTGGGCACAAAGCCTCTTTCCTCATACCACTCTTCGGGAGTAAGGAGATAGTTCTCGCATCTGTAAAGAACCTTGGAAGGCTCATTGATATCGAGGATCGCTCCGCCGATCGAATATACGTAACCGCTGCAGGTTCCGACGACACCGTGATAGAAAAGAAGCCATCCTTCGGTAGTCTCGATGGGTGCTGCGCCTCCGCCGATCTTGAGATTCTCCCACCACTCAAAGCTTCTGCTCATCACATGGCGGTGTTTTCCCCAATAGACCATATCGGGGCTCTGTGAAAGGAAGATATCTCCGAAGGGAGTGTGTCCCGAATCCGAAGGTCTGGAAAGGAGAACATAATTGCCGTTTATCTTCCTGGGGAAAAGAACCGCATTCCTGTTGAAAGGAATGAAAGGATTCTCGATCCTGGTGAAGGTCTTGAAGTCCTTGGTCTTGGCAATGCCGATAGCGGCACCGTAGAAATCCTGGCACCAGATCGCATAGTAGGTATCCTCAACCTTAACGAGTCTGGGATCATATGCGTAAACGGGCATGAATTCCTTGCCGTCCTCATCTACAAATCTGATCTTGTCATGTTCGAAATCCCAGTGGAGACCGTCCTTACTTCTTCCGAAGTAGATCATGGACACTCCGTTTCTCTGCTCGCCGCGGAACACTCCGACATAAGCTCCTTCATAAGGAACAACCGCGCTGTTGAAGATCCTTGCGACTCCCTCAATGGGATTTCTGTTTATTATGGGATTCTCGGTGTATCTCCAGATGGGGGCATCCTTCAGGTCCTCGGGTGCATCCTGCCAGGGCATATCGGGAACATCGGGAGCATTCAATATCTTTACTTCACTCATTTTTAATCTCCTTAAGTTAAATGTTTCTGAGCTTTCTTACGCTGTTTTTCTCAACGAGTTTTCCGCAGACGATATGTAATCCTTTTTTGTGAACTTCTCCCCAGGCTCCCTGAAGGGCAAGCTCAACAGCCTGCTTGGACATTTCCTCGATGTCGACCTCATATGTCGTTATCTCGGTCTCGCAGACGCCGGGATAATTGAAGTTGTCGTATCCGGCAACGGAGATGTCCTTGGGTACCCTGTATCCGTTCTTCTTGAGCTTATTGATAAGGAAACCCGCGGTGAGGTCACAGTTGCAGAAGAATGCCGTCGGCATATCCTTGGGAAGGACAAGCTTATTTTCCGTATCCGTATAGCCTGTCTTGATATCCCTGTCGTCGATGATCCATTCCTTCTTTATCTTTCCGCCGTGCTCCATGACAGACTTCTCGTATCCGAGATATCTGTCGGTGATGGATCCCGTGGAAAGAAGTGTTCCTACATATGCGATCTTGGTATGGCCCATATCATAGAGATAATTGGTCATGGTATATCCGCCGTAAAAGCTGTCCGAGATAACACAGTCATGTATGCTGCGCGAATCGGCAAAATCCAGATATACGATGGGCTTGAAACCGTTCTCAAGTTCATCAAGATATCTCTGGGAGAGATTTCCGAGCACGATGAGTGTGTCGATCTTGTTCTCTTCAAGGATCCTCGGCATCTCGAGATACTCCTCCATCTCCGCGGTAAGAACCTCGAGCATGGTGAAGCTTCCCATAAAGGATGCGATCTTGTTCATATACTGATACATCTGCCAGTAAAAGCTGGAGAATCTGGTCAGATAGATCTCCTTGGCTATAATTCCGATATGTCTGCTGGGATGCTTCGCAGCATATGTATGCGGTTCATAGCCGAGCTCCATTGCGACCCTCTTGATCTCCTCGAGTTTGGCCCTGCCGACTCCGCCCTTTCCGGAAAGAGCCTTGGATACAGATACGATCGATACGCCCGTTTTTTCTGCTATGTCTGCTAATCTTACTTTTTCACCCATAAATTCACCTCAAAAAAATACCTGTACGGAATTTATTTTCCATACAGGTATTTTAACTGATTTTAATTAAACAACAAGGTTAAATTTTAGCTAAATTTTTAATTTTAAAAACTTTATTGTTGAGGTTCAAATTCAAGTATCGAATCTCCGTCCGGGTCGGGGTCTTCCATTGCGTCCTTTTCAGAAACGACCTTGGACAGTGCATCCAATACCCACGCGTATTCTGCAGCCATCGGTTCATGTTTCAGACGGACTTCTCCCGCACGTCCCTCCTTGGCCAGATGCTCGAGCTCAAGCGCTTTTTCCGACAGAGCCATTGCTCCTATGGTAGCCGAGGTGCTCTTGAGCGAATGGACCTGGATGCCGTAGCCTTCCATATCGCCATCCTTTAAATGCTGCTCAAGCTTATTTTTCTTTTCATCAGAGGAGTTCAGGTATTCGAGAAGGATCGAACGGTAAAATTCCTCCTCTCCTCCGCAATTGGAAATTCCCTTTTTGATATCGATGCCGCACTTGGCAAGATACTCAAGTCCGCGCTTATCTCCGGCTTTATTCATCGCTTCGGCGGCTTTCTTTTCGGAAACCTTTTCATCCCTGCCGACGATCTGTACCTTATCGGGAGAAATATATTTTCTCAGCATGTTTTCAAGAACCTTGCTTTCGATCGGCTTGGAGAGATAATCGTCAAAGCCCTTTGAGATATATCTTTCTTTTGCGCCGACAACTGCATCCGCGGTAAGGCATATGACAGGTGTATGTCTGTTGGGGCTTCCGGGGAAGCTCCTTATCTCATGAAGGGTTTCCTCTCCGTCCATCTCCGGCATTCTCTGGTCCATGAGGATCACATCATACCGCGTCTTCAGGGTCATCTTCACGGCATCCCTTCCGCTTATCGCGGTATCGACGAACATCTTCGTATCCTTGAGGATCTCGGTTGCGACTATAAGATTCATTCTTGTATCATCGACAACCAGAACCTTTGCGGAAGGAGCGATGAAACTTTCATGATGATCGTTCTTCTCACCGATGCTCTTTTCGAATTTCTCCCTGAAGTTTCCGATGGGTTCATCCGAGATTATTCCCTGCGGGATCGTAACGGTAAAGGTCGATCCCTTTCCATATTCGCTGTCTACATCGATACGCCCGTGCATCATATCGAGCAGCATCTTGGTGATCGCAAGCCCGAGTCCCGTTCCTTCCTTGGTGCTGTTACGGACAAGATCGAGTCTTTCGAATTTAACGAAAAGCTTTCCGATATTTTCCTTACTGATGCCGATGCCCGTATCCTTTACTTCCACGATAAGGTTAAGTATCGGTTTGCCGTTCTCCGTACAATCCGGGCGTGTTCCCGAGATCCTTAAGGATACGCTTCCTTCATCCGTATACTTTACTGCATTGTTAAGGATATTGGTGATGATCTGTCTTACCCTGACAACATCTCCGAAGAGATTATCGGGAAGATTCTCATCGATATCGGTGGTAAAGCCGAGCTTCTTTTCTCCGGCTTTGAAATAGATCATATTGCTGACATCATTCAGAACGGAGCTGAGCTGGTATTCGACAGGTACGATATCCATCTTGCCCTCTTCGATCTTAGTGAAATCAAGGATATCGTTGATGATCGCAAGAAGATTGTTTCCGGCACTGTCGACATTTCCCGAATACGACTTGATCTTTTTGAACGCATCGCGGTATACGGCAGGATCCGGATCTTCCAGTGCTTCGGCTTTGGAGGCTTCCCTCAGTATCATCTCGTTCATTCCGAGCACGGCATTGATCGGGGTCCTGATCTCATGACTCGTGTTTGCAAGGAAATCCGTTTTGGCCTCATTGGCACGCTTTGCCTGATCCAGTGCAACGTCCTGCCTGATCCTGGCCTTGACGATCTCATACTGTGCGATCGCACACATGACAACGGTCGCAAGAAACATCATCGGAAGTCTCTGGAAGTACACCTCGGGGAAGCGGTAACCGAGTTCACTGAGCGGTGAATAAAAATATACAACCATAATGATGAAGAAGACCAGGTTGAAATACAGTCCGTAGAACAGATTGAAGAAAAAGAAAACTATCGGAACACCTACAAAGAAAAGAAAGATACTCGAGCCTTCCGTTCCGCCCGTATATAGGAAAAACGCGAAGGTTATCCAGTACACGAAACACTGGATGTTGATCGCAAGATGCATGAGCCATGGGCGTTTCTTTTTGCCGAATCTGCAGATGCAGAAATTTATGACGGCTATCGCAGTCATGACCGCACAGAAAAGAGCATATTTGGCGACAAGATAATCTCCGCGGAAGAAATTATCCAGGCTGAGGAATATACAGAAGATGACAAGTACGGCAAGAATGATGATGCAGAGTGTGAGGTTTACGGTGATATAGCGCTGGTCTATGTGAAATTTTTTCTTTTTCGTCATATGATCTTCTCCCGATAACCCGCCGGCAAACACCCGGTCACGGTTTACTGCTGTCCGTACATCCGTGAATAATCATAATTCATATAGAAATCTTCTATCGTATCGAAGTATGAGGCATAGGTTTCTTTTGTAAGCTCATGTTCACCCTTAGCCATTGATGTAAGTATCATATCCGACACCTCACCGCTGTAATGCTGGAGGTCGGAGTAATTATCGAGGTTCGTGACAAGCTCCGTGTCATCATAGAAGCAGAACACATGCGCATTGTCGTACTTAAGAACTTCCTCAGTGAGTATCTTCATGATCTCGACATACGCCGGAAGGTCACCCGTCACGATATGATTGCCGTACCAGTCCGCAATGCAGTACGGAGGGATGAAATAATAAAATTCGACATCCGGATATGCCGCGATATTGGCGGTGAGATTTGCCCTGATATTCTCAAGGAGCATCTGTCTTTCTTCATCGGATAATCCGGTAAACTCCCGCGCGGGTTCCGCTTCGTCTATATATTTGAGAACATATGCCGCTCCGAGCGGACGGTCCTCGGCAAATCTCATATAGGTATCGAAATTATCTCCGGGAATTCCTCTTGCGGTGCGGATAAGCTCCGCATTCACATATTCGAAAAGGACATCCGCATTATAGACATATGCATCGTCATTGAAAATATTGTCATCCGTAAGGAAAGAAGGATCTGCCGCCTCGGGATTCCGGTAATCAGCCTCCGACATTGCAAAGAAAGTATCCATGCTCCTTATCACAAGGCGGATATCGGGATTGGATTCCAGTGCGGTTCTTTCCCCGTCGCTTATTTCCTTATAGTATCCGCCGGCATACGCAGCCTTTACGCTGGTGACTCCGAACAGTTCATCCGCAAGGCTCGTTCTGAAATTCTCGGTCACGGAAGTTCCTGTTATCAATGCATCGTATTCGAAATTTCTGACAATGCCGTCATTTTGGTATCTCTCGTTATCGAGTATATATGATATGCCTTCGACGGGCCCGTGATAATGGAAGAACGGATCGATCCATACGACAAGTGCGGCCACCGCTGCCATCAGCGCTGCCGTAAGAGCAAGAGTCTGTATGAGGAATTTTCTCCAGGTCTTCTTTTCTTCCATGGTCAGAATTTAAAGTATATGAAATCTGAGACCGCATTCGCATAAAGGAATGACCACACGAAAAGTATCGCGGTCACGATCGCGGTCTTCAGGTTCGGTCTGTATTTCTTTTCGTAAATATTCTTTGTGAGCTGAAGTGCCGCAAAGGTTATCAGATAGAATGTGGGGATCGCAAGGTTTAAATGGAATCTGATAAAAGGCACAGTACCCATATCGAAGGTATCGAAAAACTCCGCGGCGGGAAGTATGTTGTCGGGCCTGAACATCTCACGTATGAATGTGAATGCCGATCCGATATCCGGTGCCGCAAAGAATATCCATCCGATATTGACGAGGATAAAAGTAACACCGATACGGATGAATTTAGGAATCTTCTTAAGGAATCCGTCGGAAAGCCTTTCGATGACCATCAGCACACCGTGAAGCGCGCCCCACAGAATAAACGTCCAGTTTGCCCCATGCCAGAAGCCGCTTATCACAAAGATCGCAAGCATGTTCAGATAGGTTCTGACTTTACCCTTTCTGTTTCCGCCGAGAGGAAAATAGATGTATCTGCGAAGGAATGATGTGAGTGAGATATGCCATCTCTTCCAGAAATCTCCGATCGAGTAAGCCTTGTAAGGAGAATCGAAATTCTTCGGGATGTCGATATTAAACATCTTGGCAACGCCTGCTGCCATATCGCAGTAACCGGAAAAATCGAGATATATCTGAAATGTGTATGCGATCGAGCAGAGCCACCCTTCCGCCATCGAAAGATTGCTTCCCATGACAAAGCCGTACGTTCCCGCACCCGCATATCTCGATGCGAGAAGGAGCTTCTTACTCATACCGACGGTAAACCACACTAGTCCGGTCGCTATGTTCTCGGGATCCGCGATATACCTCGCACGGTCATTTATCTGCGGAACAAATTCATCCTGCCTTGTTATGGGTCCCATTATCATCCTGGGGAAGAACCACACATACTCGAGATAGTCCAGAACTCTGACGGATGCCGTCTCCCCGCGGTACGAATCCACTGTCCAGGTTATCATCTGGAATGTATAATAACTGATCGCCACCGGCGCGATGATATCGATCGCGGTAAACTCTCCTCCCGCAAGGTGCATTATGCTCTCCGCAAAGAAGTTCAGATATTTGAACGCAAGAAGAGGCAGGACGTTTATCACGATCCCCGCAGCAAGAAATCCCTTATTCTTTTTCTTAATAAGCAGTTTGGACAGGCCGAGATTGAAGATACAGGACGCGAGCAGCATAAGAAAAGACTCCGTCCCGTAACTAATGAAAAAGAGCATGGAAGAAGCGATCAGCACGATCTTGGAAAGATCATATTTTTCACGCTTCCCGGCTGCAAAATAAAGTATCAGAACGATCGGTAAGATCAGTATGAATTTTAAAGATAAAAATCCCATCGGCTTATTATATCATACGAGCCGTAAATTTCGTGTTATTTGAAGACTTTATACGACCGACATGAGTACGGTTATCGAAAGGAATGAAAAAACCGTTGTGACGATTATGCCCCTCGAGAGCACATCCGTCCTCTCGCCTGTTTTTTCGGCCTGTATCATCGGAAGATTACCGACGGGCACCGCACACATAAGACAGAATGTCCTGACCATGTCGGGTGGCGCACCGATCGCTTTGAGTACAAGCACGGTACCCACGGGAACGAGCACCATCCTTATCGCGATGTACAGCCACAAAGGAAGACTCTTCATCTCTTTGATTATATTGCTCCTGGCAACGGAAGCTCCCAGAAGTATCATCGAAAGAAACACGGTGGGACAGCCTATGTAATCAACGGTTTTGACCACGATCTCGGGAAAACTGATATCGAACCAGAAGATAACCAGAGCCAGGATGCTCATCAGAACGCCGGGACTTAAGAGCTTCTTCGGGTTCATTTTTTCTTTTCCGGAGGAAAGAGCGGTTACGCCGTGCGTATAGAAAAGAAGACAATAGAATACGTTGCAGATTATCACGTAGAGCATCGCATTTTCGGGAAGGATCGCCCTGGCTACGGGGATGCCGAGAAATCCGACATTTCCGTAAATTGACATGATCGTATAGAACTTTCTCTCATCCTTAGGAACGCGGATGATGTGCGGAATGATGTATCCGACCAGAATAAAAAGCAGATAAACGCAGGCACTGACGCCCACGCCCTTTAAAAATTCCTCATGCGTTACGGTTATATTTCCCGTAAGTATCGTCGATACTATGAGTGCGGGATTACAGATATCGACAACGATCCTTGATATCACGGGGGTGGAATGCTTATCGAGAACCTTTTTCTTCTGCAGGAAGAATCCCACAGCCACCAGCACGGCTATCATCGTCATCTGTTTAAGTACTGTTATCGCGCCCACTTTTACTCCTTTTTTTCCTTTGGAAAACGGGTTAATTTCCGGTTAAAAACATTCCCTGTGATTATATCCTCTGCCCGTAAATAATCATAGATACGAATTTTGTGAACATTTGTTTGCAATTATGCATAATTTTATAAAAAATTACGCCAATTTCCCGATATTTTGGTATAATTAACGATGTATAGTTGTTTTCCCAAGGAGACCTATTTATGTCAAAAAAGAAAATAGCTGTTTTTTCTACCGCATGGGCGGCTGACATACTTGCACACTTTATGAGAGGAATGACGAGCGTCATGGAACCTCTCAATATCGATATATATCTTTTTATGTGCTACGCAAGCTACGGCGAAGCTGACAACAGCCGTTACGGCGAGCTCAATATCATGAATCTTCCGGACCTTCACGACTT
>JAFZWW010000044.1 GCA_017617005.1 Lachnospiraceae bacterium | reverse complement strand
CAATGGAAGACGAAGTTGGTTTCGTTTCCTTCCCTGTTGGACCTTCCGCAGGAAGCAAGTTCGGTTCATACGCTCAGGAGAACCTTTACTACATCCCCGGATGCTATGATGCTGACAAGGCTTGGAAGTGCGCATTCGCATTCCTTTGCTTCTATCAGGATACTCCCGGATACGAAGATTTCATCGAAGGCCTCGACGGAATCAAGGCTACTTACTATGCTAAGTTTGATGATACCAGAGCAGTTGACGAGTCAGTTGTTAAGATCATCAGAACCGGCACTTATGAGCCCGCTGAGTCAGTTGCACAGGTTGACATCGGACCTGACTTCAGACATCACGTAGGTGTTGACGTTGCTAACGGAACTATCCAGGATATGTCCGCAGCAATCGAGGCAGCTTCTACCATGTGGAACGCTTATGTTGCTGATGCAAACGCTAAATAAGTAAGTTCTTATATGTAAATGCCTGCAGGGCGATGCTTTATGCATCGCCCTGTTTTTATGTTCATCTGTATGCCGGGAGGTTTTTTTGCCCTATTTTGAGACGTTTTTGCAGTTAACTGACGGGATTTGTACTAAACGAGCCGTTATAATATAATTATTCAGATGTGATATTTGCATCATATAAACGATACGGATATTATTTTACGAGGGTTTATCATGGGCGAAGCAAAATTTCATCTTCCCGGACTGAGGAAGAATTTTCCCCTGAATATGATGATCATCAATCTTCTTAAAACCGACCCCGAATGGTTCAGGGAGGGAGTTAAGATAGAAAGCGTTTACGGAGAATTTCCGACATCTCTTTGGAACGGCGGAAGAGGCTCGAACGACGATCAGTGTAATGCGGAGTATGTGACCAACGTCATCAGGACCCTTAACTCGCATAATGTGTCGGTAAGGCTTACCTTTACCAACATGACTCTGACAGAGTACGAGTGTGAGGATCCCTACTGCAATTTCTGTCTGGACGAGATAGCGAAGGATGAGAGGAATGCAGTCATTATTTTCTCCCCCATCCTTGAGAAATACATCCGTGACAAATATCCGGATATGAAAATGGTCTCCTCAACATGTAAGAGACTTACCGATATCGACAAGGTCAATGAGGAACTCGAAAAGCCTTATTCCCTTGTTGTCCTGGATTACGATTTCAACAACAAATTCGATGCCCTCGAGAAAATAAACCACCATGACAGATGTGAGATACTCGTCAATGCGATCTGTACACCGAACTGTCCCAGAAGATCGGATCATTACAGGAATATCGCGGAGAACCAGCGCATCAAGCTCAAGAACCGCAATATGCCTCCCGAGCATCAGATCCCGCAGAAACCCTGGAACTGTGAGTATTACAAAGAGAGCAATTACTACAAGATCAAGGATTATCCCACATTCGTCTCTCCCGAAGCAATCTTCGGGAAATACAGCGAGGAACTCGGCTTCCATAATTTCAAGATAGAGGGCCGCACGGATAACTATTTTTCGCTTGTCGAGACATATTCTAACTTTCTGATCAAGCCCGAGTATCAGGGACTTTTCAGGATCAAGATAATTGACGCGCTTGTGGGCAATAAACTCATAACATATATGAAACCCAGGCCACAGAGATTCGTTCTTCCCGGTAAGGAGTGATATCTTGGAAAACAGTGAAAAGAAGATATATTGGCATATTCCCGGATTCTGTGTGTTCAGGCTCTTAAACCAGGTGCTTCTGAACATGATGAAATCCCATCCGGAATATTTCAATGACGGATATACGATCGGATCCGCATACGGAACCTTCCCCGGAGCCATCTGGAACGGCGGAAGGGCGGCTGTGGGCTTTTCGTCCAAGGCGCAGATTGAATCCGTCCTGAACATTTATAATTCGAGGGGTATCCCCGTACGCTTTACCTGGACCAATTCCCTTATCGGGGAAAAGGAATGCTATGACACATTCTGCAATCTCATCATGAGGCTTGCGGATAACGGCATGAACCAGGTGCTGGTAAATTCGGCACCACTCGAAAAATACCTCAGGGAGAATTATCCGAATTTTAAGATGATCTCTTCGACCACAAAGAGGATCGTAGATAAGGACAAGCTCACAGAGGAGCTTTCCAAGGACTTTTTTCTCGTGGTTCTCGATTATGATCTTAATCACGACGAGGATGTCCTGAATACCATTGTGGAATCCGGCAATGCGGGCAGATGTGAGATACTTGTCAATGAAGTATGCTTCCCGAACTGTCCGAAGCGTATAGAGCATTATACGATGCAGTCGAGATTCCAGCTCGAGTTTGACACATCACAGTCCTATCCCTGCCTCGTTTCAACCGCACCGAGGGATTTCAATGAATGTATGAAGAGACCTGCATTCATAAGCGATAAAGAGATAGGCTCCTATATAGACAGGGGATTTAACCAGTTCAAGATCGCGGGTCGCGGAATGCCCGAAAGCTACGTGATCGATTCTTATGTTTATTTCCTGGCCAAGCCCGAATACAGGGATATTGTCAGAAATAAGATAAATACATCTCTCAGGGATCTGAGGATACAGGCTTCATCAGGAGGAAAAGGAAAGAGGATATGAAAGCACAGTCATTAAAGAAACTGTTCACCAAGGCGATGGGGATCGCGCTTTCGGTGATCACCGTCGTAGCTTGCGTACCCGATGCCCTTCCCGGTTTTGCCGGAAGCAGGGCACAGGCTGCAACATACGATTACATGTCGATCGAAAGCCTTAAGGACATTTTCGGCGACCGTTTTAAGATGGGTATCGCGGTACAGGCAATTTCCCACTGGAACGACGCAGGCGCAGAGATCGGTAATCCCGATAAAGAGAAATTCATCTGTAACCAGTTCAATTCGATGACCTTCGGTAACGAGTTCAAGCCCGCATACAATTTCGATGCGGAAGCAGAGGGACTCTTCACCGTAGATCCCGCAGCAGAGGAGCTCCTTGACTGGGCCAAGGCCAACGGTATTCCCGTAAGAGGACACTGCCTTGTATGGCATTCACAGGTTGATCCTTCCATCTTCGCGAAGGATTTCAAGGCCACCTCGGGCGGAAAACAGACATTTGACTACAATGCCACACTTGATGAGGACTGCCTTGTAAGCAGGGATGTCCTTCTTCAGAGACTCAAGACCTATATCTACAGCGTTATCGAGTATACCTACGCAAACGGATATGCCGAGACCATCTATGCATGGGATGTTGTTAACGAGGCAATCGACGAGGGCAAGCCGGAGGGCTACAGACAGAGCTACTGGTATCAGATCATCGGCGGCGAATTCCTTTACTACAGCTTCCTCTATACAAGAGAGGCTGAAGTAAAGTATGCGAAGGAGTACGCAGCGGATTACGGACTCGATCCCGAGGGCGATCTTTCATCCATTATGCCCGAGCTCTTCTACAATGATTACAATGAGTGGTTCTCCAGAAAGACCGATTATATCATTGAGCATATGACCCAGACCGCTTATAACGAGGGTCACAGAATGGTAAAGAGCGATGTCATCAATCCCGACGGCGACGGAACCATTTACGGTGACGGACTCATCGACGGATTCGGACTTCAGGCTCACATGACCGATGCCGATTCACTTTACCAGTACAAGGATGCCATCGAGAAGTATGCGGCAGCAATCAACAATCTCCATGTCACCGAGCTGGATGTAGGAAAGTCCATTCCCGGCGAAGCAGGCGATTTCAAGCAGGCTAAGTACTTTTATGATTACTTCAAGCTCCTCTGTGATGAGCAGGATGCGGGCGTGAACATCACTTCCGTAACCGTCTGGGGACTCACTGATCCCACCTCATGGAGAAAGGATACCGAGCCCCTTCTCTTCCACGGAAATCTTTCCCCCAAGCCCGCATTCGAGGCTGTTGTAATGGCAGGAAAGGGCGAGGAGTTCACTCTTGAAGATACCGCAGCTAAGGGCAAGGCCGAGGATACCGTTATCAATTTCGAGCCCGATGAGTATGATTCATCCGTAAAGACTCCTGAAGATCTCGGATTCATAAGCCGCGGTTCGGGACATCAGGCTACTATCATGCTCAAGATCAAGGTCAACCACACCGAGGATGCGAAACCCGGATTCTCACTCCAGGTAAGAAGGGAAGAAGCTGATGCGACCGTACGCTATGACCTTTCAAGATTCATCGGCCACACCATCAGGCTTTCATACTATGTTAAGTCCGAAGAGGACTCCGTATTCAGAACAGGAATCGACGGATATGAGGATGGCGGTGTTATAGAGATCGTTACAGGTGCTCCCACAGCCGAAGAAGGAGAGGAAGAAGTAGCTGAGCCCGCAGAGGGTGAGGAGGCAGCCGAGGCAGTCGAAGCACCCGAATGGTACCTCGTCGATACCGTTATCAAGCTTCCCGAAGGACTTGAAAGTGCTTCCCTGTACTTTGAGACAGACGGTGCAGGAGAATTCTATATCGATGATTTCACCATCTCCGTAGCTGACGATATGGAGGTTTCCGACGGAATCCATCAGGTAGCCGAGGACGGAACCGTTATCGAGGAAGCAGCCGGCGACGGCGATGCAGCCGATACCGCAACTCCCGCCGTAGCAGGAAAGGGCAACCACGCAGCGGGATGGATCGCAATAATCGCTCTTGCCGCATTCGGTGTTGCATTCTTTATGACAGATAATAAGAAAAAGACAGACAGTAAGAAAAAGAAATAATCGTATATAACAAAAATCCCCCGGATGACTGAATGATATGTACCCTCTTTACTGGACAAACCAGTAAGGAGGGTATTTTTATGCGTTATAGTTATGATTACAAAAGAAAAGCTGTTGAATTGTATCGTCAAGGACTTTGGCCCGATACTCCTAATGGCATTAATGCAGAGAACTTTCATGGGACAGTTCGAAAATGGGTAAGAATTGAGGATGCCTGTGGGCCGGATGCTCTAAGGCATAATAATTTCAATAAGGTTTGGACGCCTGAAGAGAAATTGTCTATGGTATATCAAGTTTTGGCTGGCAACTCAATTAAATCCATAGCTTATGGAAATGGTATTGATACTGGGGCTCTTCGTCAATGGGTTCGCAAATTCAAGATTTACGGTTACAATGGACTTATCGATAAAAAGAAAGGTCGTAAATCAAACAATCCAAATATGAAAAAAATAGGCACTAGAAAACCTCCAAAACCTAATGAATCGGAATACGAAGAATTAGTTCGATTAAGAGCTGAAAATGAATACATGAAGGCGGAAATTGCAGTAATAAAAAAAGAGATCGCCTTGAGAGAAGAAAAGGAAGCTGCGCGACTCAAGGCGAAAAAGCAGCGATCATCAAAGAACTCCGGGCAGAAGGATTCCAATTAAAACACTTGCTCAAGGCTATGCCAATGTCCAAATCCACATACTACTTTGAACTAAACAAGACGGATGTGGTTGCAGAAAGAAATCAGGATATAATGCATGAGATCAATGATATTTTTGTGTTCAACAGGCGAAGATATGGCGTACGCCGAGTCCACCGAGAGCTGTTGAATCGTGGTTATGAGGTTAATCATAAAAGAGTACAACGCCTGATGCATGATGCCGGTCTTATGGGCAAACGGCCCAAGGAAAAATATCATTCTTACAAGGGTGAAGTTGGAAAGGTCGCCGATAACCTAATCAACAGGAACTTCAGTACAACTGCACCATTACAGAAGTGGACGACTGATGTATCTCAATTTAATTTTTCTTGGGGCAAGTGCTACATCTCTCCAATCCTTGATATGAACACTAACGAGATTATATCTTTTGATCTTTCAATGAGTCCAAATCTGGAGCAGATTCATCGTATGCTTGAGAAGGCATTTGACAGTTTTCCTAATCTGAATGGACTTATACTCCACTCAGATCAAGGCTGGCAATATCAACACGCTTACTACAGAACTGAACTCCAAAAGCACGGCATAACACAGTCCATGTCGCGAAAAGGAAATTGCTATGACAACTGCATTATGGAAACGTTCTTTGGCAGGTTAAAGAATGAGATGTACTATGGCTATGAGAAAGAATACAAATCTTTTGGAGAGTTCAAAAAGGCCATTGAAAAATATATATACTACTACAACAACGAAAGAATCCAAGCAAAAACAAAATGGATGCCCCCTGTAAAGTACAGGGAAGCATCCATGTGTTCCGCCTAAATCATAAATCAATGTGTCCAGGATTCTGGGTACATATCAGAAAGCATCCGGGGGATTTTGAATCCGGTGAAAAACGGACGGTTTCTGGCTTTAAGCCTGAGGACCGTCCGTTTTTTTACTTTATAAGGCTCTGTATAAGCGATTTGAGTCCGATGAGGACCAGGATGATGCCGCCCGAGATCATTGCGGGATTTCTGTATTTTGTCCCGAAGATTCCGCCTATATAGGTTCCCGCGGCGGATATTGCGAAGGTTATGACCGCTATCACGCAGACTGCGAAGACCGTGTTGATCAGTGTTGAGACGGCAATGACGTTAACCGGTATGGCTACGAAGGTTATTCCGACCGCCAGCGCATCGATGCTTGTGGCAACGGCAAGAGGGAACATAGCCTTTATACTGAAATCAGCCGATTCCTCCTCGGCTCCGGAAAAGCCTTCCCTGATCATATTGCCGCCGATTATCGCAAGGATGATGAATGCCACCCATCCGGAGAACCGGTCTATGATACCTGCGAATCTCGTTCCGAGAAGATATCCTATCAGGGGCATAAGTCCCTGAAAAAGTCCAAACCATATGCCGCAGCATGCGGCGTTTTTTAATGTTACCTTACCGGCCGAGAGCCCCTTGCATATGGATACGGCAAAAGCATCCATTGCGAGTCCCACCGATAAAAGAAGCAGTTCTATAAGTCCCATTGTCAGCCTGTCCCTTCTATACCTGTAATTCCTCGGCCATCATGTCAGCGATGGTATATTTTTCGAAAAAGGTCTTGAGGGTCCTGTTAAGTTCTATCCACATGGGAAGGGTCCTGCAGACGGTCTGATTGGGGCAGCTGGCGTGATCGTCGGTAACGCACGACACGGGGGTGAAATTCTCTTCCGTAGCCTTTATGATGTCCCATGCGGTGCATTTTGCGGGATCGATATTAAGCTTATACCCGCCGCCTTTTCCCCTGACGCCTTTTACGAATTCTTCTTTTACAAGATCCTTTATTATGGCTTCAAGGTATTTTTTGGACATTCCCTGTCTTGCGGCGATATCACCGAGAGCGACATAGCCTTCTTTTTCATGTTCGGCCAGGTCGACCATTACGCTCAGCGCATATCTGCCTTTAGTGGAAATAAGCATTGCATTCTCCCAAAAACTTGTAATTACAACATATCTGATATGATACAATGTGTAGGATGGATTTTCAAGAAGCGCTGAATTACATAGAAAACACGGGTTCATCGGGCATAAAGCCGGGCACGGAGGTTATAAAAGAGCTCCTTAATCGCCTCGGAAACCCCGAAAAGGATCTTAATGTCATCCATGTGGCAGGT
>JAFZWW010000043.1 GCA_017617005.1 Lachnospiraceae bacterium | reverse complement strand
GGTTAAGGTTATCAAGGTTGTTCGTGAGATCACCGGACTTGGACTTAAGGAAGCTAAGGACGCAGTTGAGGCTGCTCCCAAGGTTATCAAAGAGGCAGCTGCTAAGGCAGAGGCTGAGGATATCAAGAAGAAGCTCGAGGACGTCGGCGCTAAGGTTACCCTTAAGTAATTTATTCTTATATCTTATACGACACAAAGGGGACACATATCATATGTGTCCCCTTTTTTGTTCCTGTTTTTTTATTTATTTAAGAATTCCTTAAAATGCCTTTAAGTTCAACAAAGGCTGATTTTCTTGTGCTATGATTAGCAAGGTGTTGATGAAAATCTGCACAGTTCTGATATCAAGTATTACAATTCCGGAGAATCCGAAAATGGAAAAGCCTGTTATACAGGTTAAAAATCTATACAAGATCTATCGCATCGGCGAGAACAAAGTCAGGGCACTTAACGGCGTTGACTTTACCATTCAAAAAGGAGAGTTCTGCTGTATCGTCGGTACATCCGGTTCGGGAAAGTCAACGCTCCTGAACATGATGGCCGGACTCGAACCTCCGACGAAGGGCGAGATAATAATCGGCGGCGAGCACATCGAAAGAAAAAACGAGAGCAAGCTGGTTCTTTTCAGACAGGCTCATGTGGGATTCATCTTTCAGTCCTACAACCTTATGCCGAATATGACCGCCGTGGAAAATGTCGCGATGCCTCTCACATTCCAGGGAGTCCCGAAGGACATAAGAGAACGGAAAGCGATCAAGATGCTTAAGACCGTGGGACTCGGAAAATTCCTCGATCACAAGCCGGGACAGATGTCCGGAGGCCAGCAGCAGAGAGTCGGTATAGCAAGAGCACTGGTCGTCGAGCCCGAGATAGTATTTGCGGACGAGCCTACCGGAAACCTCGACTCGAACACGACACTCGAAGTCCTGAACCTCATGCGCAAGATCGTGCATGAAAAAAAGCAGACCATGATAATGGTTACCCATGATAATTACCTTGCATCCTTCGGAGACAAAGTCATTCATATCAGGGACGGCAAGATAATAAAGATAGATGAACATCCGGGCGGCCGGACAGAAAATACCGAATACGAGAATACAGATATTTACCCGGGTGGTACCCTGGCGGTTCCGGGAGAGGAGATCAGACCAGATGAAAATTCGTAAAAGACTTATACTGAGCTTAATGACAATATTCATGGCGGCGGCACTTTTCATATTGCCCGCAGCTTCAATGCCCGTCAGAGCAGCCGGATTCGATATGTCATATTTCACCGGCACACCTGCGACCACGGACCCTGCCGGCAATGCCGAAAAGCAGGCTGCATATAATTATCTGATCTCATACAAGAACAGCCTGATCAATCAGAACAATCCCTCTCAGGATATCAAGGACAGACTTGAGAAGGTATGGGCAGATGCGAATGCATACATTGCAAATTCCACCCTTACCTGTGCGGCTCTCGTTTCATACGTTAATATGACCGTTGAGAATTTTGATTCGGTCATCGGTGACATCACCAACGTCGGAAACACCGAGGAATTCCTTTTCGTCAACAACAATTCGATCACTCCCTCCGGAACCTACGGACAGCTGACATATTATACTCTTTCGCTCATCAACCTCGGAAAGGTTGATGTTACAGATGTCGTCATCACCCCCCAGGAGAGCACCGACATCAACAAGTGGCCCTTCGATATCCTTACCGCATCGAGTGTTCTTGTGATCCCCAAGATCCAGGCATCGTCTGATGTAAATGTCGCTCACACTTATGCACAGGATGTTACCTGGGCATTCAGGGTATCCGCCCAGGCCAAGACCGGAACGTATCCCCTGGTATTCCATGTTCAGTATTACAGGAACGGTCAGCTCGCTTCCACCGACATCACCACATATATAAACATTACTGGTGCACCGGGTGCCGGAACATTGTCGGAAGGTGCGGGAAAAGATGAGAACACATCCACTCCCAGGATCATCGTTACCGGATTCAGGACCGATCCTGAGGTTGTCTATGCGGGCGATACCTTTAACCTTACCGTAACACTTCAGAATACTTCGCTCACCACCGCCGTTTCAAACATCCAGTTTGATTTCAAGGCTGCAAGCGAGGGAAACAATAACGAGACGACTTACGAAGCATTCCTTCCTACTTCGGGTTCCGCGACAAAATTTGTGTCCGTGATACCCGCCGGGGCGACCACGAGCATATCGATCGAGATGACCGCACGCAGCGATCTGAGCCAGAAGCCCTATGTAATCACCCTGAATGCGGCATACGAGGACAGCGAAAGAAAACCTTACACGATGTCTTCGAATATTTCAATCCCAGTTAAGCAGGAAGCAAGGATCGACACCGGTGAAGTTGAGATACTTCCCAATTCGATCGAAGTCGGAAACCAGACCAATGTAATGTTCCCCGTTTATAACAAGGGAAAGACCACACTTTACAATGTCCAGGTTGATTTCATCGGCGATACCGTTGAAGGCGGTTCAACCTTCCTCGGAAAGCTTGAGCCCGGAGCAACCGGAAACGTCGATGCAATGGTAACCGGCATAGCACCCACCATGGATGACGGTATTGTCATTGCGAGGGTTTCATACGAAGATGAAGCCGGCAATGTTACATATATTGAAAAAGAGATCACCATCTGGGTCATGGAAGCCTTTGATCCCGACGACGGATTTTACATGGATGACGGATTCTATGACGGTGATTTCGATGACATGGACGGAGAAGGCGGTGGCGGAGTCAATGTCAAAGCCATCGTGATAGCGATCATAATCATCGCGATAGTTGCGGTGATCATCTGGAGAGTGATCGCAAAGAGACGTAAGAAGCAGAGAATGCTCCGTGAACTTGATGACATTGATGATGATATTTAAGGATCACACATGAAATTATCCGATCTTCTCCTGATGAGTCTGGAGAGTCTGTTCAAAAGAAAAGTTCGTACCATTCTGACCATTATGGGTGTTGTTATAGGAACAACATCCATAGTTGTCATGATTTCACTCGGAATCGGAATGAAGGAAGCCCTTCTTTCCGAGTATGAATCATACGGTGGCCTTAGGAGCATAGAAGTGGAAAGCTCCGGAATATACGATGATAACGGCAAGGAAAAGAATCCCGAAGATACTCTGCTCAACGATGCCAGGATAGAAGAATTCATGCAGATCGATCATGTTACCTCGGTCGATCCTGTTCTGAGTGTTCAGGTCATCATCAAATGCGGCATTTATGAATGTAATACCGAGCTGCTGGGTGTGAGCAGGGATGTTCTCGAGGAAAAGGCTGATGCTCTCGGACAGGGCAGTATCCCTGCGGAAGGAGAAGGACTTCAGCTGATCTGGGGAAACTATATGCCCGCGTATTTCATGAATTCCAGGACAAACCAGTATGAATATTGGGATACCGGAAAGGCACCGGATATCGATTTTATGAATGACCAGATGTTCGTCATATTCGATACCGAGAAGTATTATCAGTCACAGTACGGATCGCAGGACGGTACTCCCGTATCCGCACCCAAGAAATACATCATTCCGACGGCCGGAGTCATCGCAGGCGGCTTGGAAGATTATAACGAAGACAGTTTTTATGTCTATTGCGATATCGATGCACTTAAGGCGGTTCTCGAAAGGGAGTTCCGCGGAAGAGTCATTCCCGGACAGCCTACCAGAAAGAACGGAAAAGCTTATAAGGAGCTTTTTTATACCCGTGTGAACGTAAATGTCGATGAGATGGATAATGTCACACAGGTCCAGCAGATCATCTCCGACATGGGATACAGGGCATACTCCAATGCCGAGTGGATCGAATCGGATATGCAGATCATGAACATCATACAGGCGGTTCTCGGCGGAATCGGCGGAATCTCTCTTTTCGTTGCCGCGATCGGAATTACCAATACCATGATGATGTCCATTTATGAGAGGACCAAGGAGATCGGCATCATGAAGGTTATCGGATGCCGCATCAGGGATATCCAATTCCTTTTCCTGATAGAAGCAGGATATATAGGCTTCATAGGCGGCGGTATAGGAATACTCCTTTCCTATGCACTGTCCTTCCTTATGAACAAAGTTCTCGGTCTGGGGGCAATGATGTTTGACGAGGGTGCAAAGCTGTCGGTCATCCCGCCCTGGCTTGCGCTTGTGGCTGTGACCTTTGCCGCCCTTATCGCAATGCTCGCCGGATTCCTTCCTTCAATAAGAGCTATGAAGCTGTCGCCTCTTGCTGCGATCAGGGCAGAGTAAGCATGATCATTCTTTCAGCCCCCGAAAGGGGGCTTCGAAAAATTTGGGAAATCTTTTCAAAAATTTACTTGACCGCTTGAAATCAAAATGATACTATGGATGATGCACGTTTCTGCGACGAGCTCTTTTTTTGCACGTCAAAAAAAGGGAAGTGCATGAACAGAAAAAAGTCAACAGAAAGAACGGGGTGAAATTGTCAATGAGCAAGAACAGGATCCGCCCGGAGCACAGTGCCAAAGCAATGCGAATGAGCTATGCAAGGCGTGGTGAGGTGCTCGAAATGCCAAATCTTATAGAGGTTCAGACGAACTCCTATAAGTGGTTTCTTGAAGAAGGTCTTCAGGAAGCTTTCGATGATATATCTCCCATTGAGGACTTCGCGGGAGCACTCAGTCTTGAGTTCGTAGGCTATAAGCTCAAGCGCGAAGAAGCAAAATATACCATAGAAGAGTGCAAGGAAAGGGATACCACATATTCGGCACCCCTGTTCGTTACTGTACGTCTTCACAGCAATGAAGACAAGAATATCCAGGAGTATGAGATATTCATGGGAGATCTTCCTCTCATGACCGATACCGGTACCTTCGTTATCAACGGTGCCGAGCGTGTAATCGTATCCCAGCTCGTTCGTTCCCCCGGTATGTATTACGGGATCTCCAACGACAAAGTAGGTAAGGAGCTTTTCTCCTGCCAGGTCATCCCTAACCGTGGAGCATGGCTTGAGTACGAGACCGATGCCAACGATGTCTTCTATGTACGTGTGGACCGTACCAGAAAGGTACCTGTCACCGTTCTGCTCAGAGCACTCGGACTCGGAACCAACACCGAGATCTTCGAGAAGTTCGGCCAGGAGATCAAAATAGAAGAAACACTTAAGAAGGACGCATCCATCACTTCCGAGAACCCCGAAGGAAGTATCGAGGGAGGCTTCCTTGAGCTGTATAAAAAGATCAGACCCGGTGAGCCTTTCACCAGCGACAATGCACGTACCGAAGTTGAGAGAATGTTCTTCGATGCAAGAAGATACGATCTCGCAAGAGTCGGACGTTATAAGTTCAATAAGAAGATGGCCCTCAGGAACCGTATCAGAGGACTTGTATTCGCAGAGGATGTAATCGATCCCATTACCGGTGAGGTCATTGCCGCAGCAGGTACGACCGCTACCACCGAGCTTGCTGATCTCATCCAGGATTCCGCGGTAGAGTATGTAACCATCCAGACTGATGAAAAGAACGAGAGGGTTCTTTCCAATATGATGGTCGATCTTGCTCATTTCGTAGACTGTGATCCCAAGGAAGATTTCGGTATCAGGGAGAGAGTTTACTATCCCAAGCTCAAAGAGATCCTTGATGCTTACGGAGAGGATCCCGAGGAACTTACCCGTTCCATCAAAGAGAATGTTCACGAGCTCGTTCCGAAGCACATCACCAGGGACGATATCTTCGCTTCCATTAACTACAATATGCACCTTGAGTACGGCATCGGTCACGATGATGATATCGATCATCTCGGAAACCGCCGTATCAGAGCCGTAGGTGAGCTCCTTCAGAACCAGTACCGCATCGGTCTTTCAAGACTCGAGCGTGTCGTAAGAGAGAGAATGAGCACACATGACGCTGAGGACGTAACTCCTCAGAGCCTTATCAATATCAAGCCCGTAACCGCTGCAGTCAAGGAGTTCTTCGGATCTTCGCAGCTGTCACAGTTCATGGACCAGAATAACCCTCTCGGTGAGCTTACTCACAAGAGACGTCTTTCCGCACTCGGACCCGGCGGACTTTCCAGAGACCGTGCAGGCTTCGAAGTCCGTGACGTTCACTATTCACACTACGGAAGAATGTGTCCCATCGAGACCCCCGAAGGTCCCAACATCGGACTCATCAACTCCCTTGCAAGCTATGCACGCATCAATGACTATGGATTCGTTGAGGCTCCTTACAGAAAGGTTGATAAGAAGGATCCCGCAAATCCCAGGGTCACCGATGAAGTTGTATATATGACCGCGGACGAAGAGGACAACTACTACGTAGCACAGGCTAACGAGCAGCTCGACGAGGAAGGCCATTTCGTAAGAAAGTACGTTTCCGGACGTCACAGAGATGAGACCCAGGAATATCCCAAGGCACGTTTCGATTACATGGACGTTTCGCCCAAGATGGTCTTCTCTGTTGCTACCGCACTCATTCCTTTCCTTCAGAACGACGACGCTAACCGTGCTCTCATGGGATCGAACATGCAGAGACAGGCAGTGCCTCTTATGACCACCGATGCTCCCGCAGTAGGAACCGGCATGGAAGTAAAGGCAGCCGTTGACTCGGGTGTATGCGTAGTCGCAAAAGAGAACGGAACCGTTACCTATGTTGATGCAACCACCATCAAGGTCAAGAATGATGACGGCACCGACATGGAATACAAAGTAAGCAAGTTCGCACGTTCCAACCAGGGTAACTGCTACAATCAGAGACCCATCGTTGAGAAGGGCGAGAAGATAGTAAAGGGCGAGGTCATCGCCGACGGTCCTTCCACCTACCATGGAGAGCTCGGACTCGGTAAGAATCCTCTTATCGGATTCATGACCTGGGAAGGATACAACTACGAGGACGCTGTTCTTATTTCCGAGCGTCTCGTACGTGAAGATGTTTACACCTCGATCCACATCGAAGAGTACGAGGCAGAAGCCCGTGACACCAAGCTCGGACCCGAGGAGATCACCCGTGACGTTCACGGTGTAGGTGAGGAAGCTCTCAAAG
>JAFZWW010000042.1 GCA_017617005.1 Lachnospiraceae bacterium | reverse complement strand
GCGCTCTACCAAGCTGAGCCACGCCCCGATGTTGAAAATATGAAGTTGTAAAATGCGCTCTTAGCGCAACGTCCCGAACGTAGCGCTCTACCAAGCTGAGCCACACGCCGTAATTAACATTTAATTATTTTAATGAATCTGCTTATTGCAGGTCGCCCTGATTTCTGCAAAAATAAGGTATACGTTGCTTTCAAGCGACTTATGAATAATACACTTTTTGAAAAATCGTGTCAATCACACACAGGAGAATGCTTATGGCAGCTAAGAAGGCTAAACACATGACCGTTAAAGAGATAAAAGAGATCGTTTCGCGCCTTACCCTTCAGGAGAAGGCATACCTTACAACCGGTGTCGGAAGCTGGGAGACAGCGGAATTTCCCAAGAAAGGAGTTCCCAAGGAGTGGATGTGCGACGGCCCTCACGGACTCAGAAAGCAGGCCAATGACGTACATGCCGACATCAACGATTCCATCGATGCCGTAAGTCTTCCCGCAGAGTGCGCTATAGCGGCAAGCTGGGACAGGGAGCTTATCTACGAGGCTGCCAAGGCCCTCGGAAAAGAAGCCCAGGCCAATGATGTCCAGATGGTCCTCGGACCCGGCGTAAACATGAAGAGAAGCCCCCTTTGCGGACGCAACTTCGAGTATATGTCGGAGGATCCTTATCTTGCGGGTGAACTCGGTGCCGCATATGTAAACGGCCTTCAAAGCACCGGTGTATCCGCTTGTGTTAAGCATTTCTTTGCTAACTCACAGGAGACCGACCGCTTCACCTCTTCCAGTGAAATGGACGAGACCACCGAGCGCCAGATCTACCTCCCCGCATTCGAGACCGTGGTCAGGAAGGCTCATCCCGGTTCGATCATGGCCGCATACAACAAGGTAAACGGAACCTATATGACCGAGAACAAGAAGTATCTCACCGATATCCTCAGAAAAGAGTGGGGCTTCGACGGAATGGTAGTAAGTGACTGGGGTGCAACACACAACAGACCGGGTGCGATCGAAGCGGGCTGTGACCTTACCATGTGGCAGCAGCACGAGACCGACAAGGACATCATCAAGGCCGTAAAGAGCGGAAAGCTTGCAGAGTCCAGACTCGATGAGGCCTGCGTCAATATCCTCAGGCACGTTTTCAAGACCCTCGAAAAGCATAAGGATGTCAAGGTCGATCTTGCCGAGAACCACGAGATTGCAAGAAAGCTCTTCGAAAGCTCCATCGTCCTTCTCAAAAATGACGGAAACATTCTTCCCCTCAGCAAAAAGAAAAAAGTCCTCATCCTCGGCGACTTTGCGAAGAACCCCAGATACCAGGGCGGCGGAAGCTCACATGTTTCGACAAGCAGGGCAACCAACGTAGTCGACGCTACCAAGGATATGCCCAATGTATCATATAAGCAGGGATACGGCCCCGGCCCCAAGGCGATCGCACTTACCGATCCCAAGTTCTGGACCACCCGCATCACTCCTTCGGACTATAAGCCCGACAAGAAGCTGATCGCGGATGCCGTAAAGGCAGCTAAGCAGGCCGATGTCGTTGTTATCTTCGCGGGACTTCCCGAGGCACTCGAATCCGAAGGCGCAGACCGCGTAGATATGAGAATGCCCGATTCCCACAACGCTCTCATCGAAGAGGTGGCGAAGGTCAATAAGAATGTCGTAGTCGTTCTTCAGAACGGCGCACCCGTTGAGATGCCCTGGATCGATGATGTAAAGGGTATTCTTGAAACATACCTCGGCGGAGAAGCAAGCGGCGAAGCCGTAAGGGACGTCCTTTTCGGTGATGTCAATCCTTCCGGACGTCTTCCCGAAACCTTCCCCTTCATCCTCGAGGACAATCCTTCGTATCTGTTCTACTTCGGATGCGATGATGTGGTAAAATACAGCGAAGGCGAGTTCATCGGCTACAGATATTACACCACCAAGATGATGCCCGTGCTCTTCCCCTTCGGATACGGACTTTCCTATACCAAGTTCGATTATTCGGACCTGCAGATAAATGCAAAGGGATTCATCGGAGACGAGAAGACCGGCGGCATTACCGTATCGGTCAAGGTCACCAATACCGGAAAGAAAGCCGGCAGGGAAGTTGTCCAGCTCTACATAGGCGTCAATAAGTGCGCTCTTCAGAGACCCATAAGGGAGCTCAAGGGCTTTGCCAAGACGAAGCTCCTTGCACCCGGTGAGAGCGAGGTTCTTACGTTCGAGCTTACCTCCAGGGATTTTGCACACTGGAACGAAGAAGCACATGCGTACGTCCACTACACCGGAGAGTACGAGATCCAGATCGCAAGAAATGCCGAGGAGATCGAGCTTGCCGCACCCGTGGACATCGAGGGGGCATATCCCCGCAAGACCGTAAATAACAATAATCCCGAAATAAACTGATATGAAGAAAAGAAAGAGACTGGCGTTCTTCGGAAGCAGCCTGTCGAGCAGATACAAGCGAATACTGTGCAGGGCATTTGCCATCGCAGCCGAAGAACTGGACGTTGATCTGGTCATTTTCAATGCGTACGGAAAGCTCCGTAATGTGGGTTCGTTGGCTGCGGACAATGAATCCGGACTCATTGACTATGTCGATCTCGACCAGTTCGACGGTATTGCTTTCGATGGCGAAGGCTATATCGTAAACGGTATGTCGGACAAGGTTGAGCGCAAGCTCCATGCCGCAAAATGTCCCGTCGTGTCCATAAGTACCCATATCGACGGCTTCTTTAATATCGAGTTTGATGATGAAGGCGGTCTCAGACAGATGGTCGAGCATTTCCTGGATCATCACCACTTTACCAAGATAGGTTTTATGTCCGGCTATCTGACCCATCCCGATGCGGTCAAGAGACTTGAGGAATTCCGCTCCGTCATGAAGGAGCGCGGTCTCCCCGAGGACGGAGCCGGTGTGTTCGAAGGTGACTTCTGGTATGAAAAGGGAGCCGAGGCAGCCAGATATTTCCTTTCGCTTCCCGAGCGTCCCGAAGCCATTGTCTGTGCGAACGACTATATGGCCATGTCACTGATAAATGCCTTAAGGCAGGCCGGAGTGAAAGTTCCGCAGGATATCGCGGTTTCCGGATATGACGGAACTCCCGAGGGCAAGGATTACCTGCCCCATCTGACCTCGGTCACCAGGGAGCAGCTTGATGTCGCACGCAAAACGTTAAATCTGCTCGTTACTCTTTCGGAAGATGCGTTTGCAAGCAATCTCGATCTGAAGGTTTATCCGAAGCCCATTTTTTCACAGTCCTGCGGATGTGATACCTTTGAATATGAGCATGTACTTGACATTGTGGACCGCGTTCATGACGAGATGAGGAACATGAACGAGAGCCTTTATGAGTCGGAGTCCGCAATGGTCAAACTCAACAAGGCCGATAGCGTCCGTACGATGGAGACGATCTTTTTGGAGGATGCGGTCAATTTCGGCGATTATTCCGCATTTTTCCTGATGGCGCATACGGACTCGGAAGCAAGGACTTCCTTTGACAGTGAGTTCACCATGCCCTCCGGCAATTTCAAGCCTATCATGTGGATAGATAAAAAGAAGGAATATACGGAAAGCTCCCACGACCTGTGCAGCTCCATGATCATTCCCGAGTCGAATGCCGACAGAAGCCATGTTTACTATGTCATGGCTGTGCATTACGGTGAGGTTATATTCGGATATTCCGTGCTTGAACTGACAGGCAGGGATATTTTCAACGAATTCTACAATGTCTGGATGCATACCATAGGTCTGTCGCTCGATACCCTTAAGAAGAATGATCATATCGGCAAGCTGATAACCAGGCTTGAGGGACTCAGCGTGACCGACGAGCTCACCGGGCTTTACAACAGACGTGGATTTGATGACAGGACCCGTGCGGCTCTCTCCGGATACAGGGAAAAGAAGACGATCTGTTCCATGGTCATCGACATGGACGGACTCAAGTCGATCAATGACAAGTTCGGACATTATGAGGGCGACCGTGCGATAAGGGCACTTGCGGACTGTATCAAGAAGTGCAGCGATTTCGGCGAGATCGCGGGCAGAGCGGGAGGAGACGAGTTCTATGTATTTGCTCCCGACTATTCCGAGGCGCGTCTGAACCGCTTTGTCGAGCGTATGAAGGATTTTGTTGCCGAGTACAACAAGGCCAACAATAAGAATTACAAGCTCGATTTCAGTATAGGATGCTACCTGACCGAAGCGGATTCCTACGGCAGGATCGAGGATTATTTCAAGATCAGCGATGCCAGGATGTATGAGCAGAAAACGTCCAAACCGGGCCGCAGAAAGTAGTCTTTCATTAAAAAATTGAAAAAAATAAAATTTTTTGTTGATTTTCTTTTTGATAGGTGCTAATATCCCATTGTTGCACTAAAAAGGACCGCTAGCTCAGTTGGTAGAGCACCTGACTCTTAATCAGGGTGTCCAGGGTTCGAGCCCCTGGCGGTCCACGCGAGGTCGCAGGCTTGCTTTGAAGCGGGTTTGTGG
>JAFZWW010000041.1 GCA_017617005.1 Lachnospiraceae bacterium | reverse complement strand
TCGAAATATTTCTTTCCGACTTCCATAACAACGTCGGAATACATCTGAATGAATCTTCTGTAGCAGTCCCAAGCCCAACGGGGATTTCCTGACTTGGTAGCGATGGTGTTGACAACATCCTCATTGAGACCGAGGTTAAGGATAGTATCCATCATACCGGGCATTGAAGCTCTTGCTCCGGAACGAACGGAAACGAGGAGAGGATTCTCCTTGTCACCGAACTTCTTGCCGGTGATTCCCTCAAGCTTAACGATGTACTCTTCGATCTGGCCCATGATCTCATCATTGATCTCACGACCATCCTCGTAGTACTGTGTGCAGGCTTCGGTAGTGATAGTGAAGCCCTGAGGAACGGGGAAAGGCTCGCCTGATCCGTCAAGCTTAATGTTTGACATCTCAGCAAGGTTAGCTCCCTTACCTCCGAGGAGTTCACGCATGTTTGCGTTACCCTCTGTGAACAGATAGACCCATTTCTTACTCATGTTCTTCTTTTCCTTTCTTTCTTCTACTACTGCGTCACTTACTTAATTAGATGGTGAAAACCGCATAAATACTGGCTTTTGAGGCATTCACCAATAATTTATCTTTGACAACCATAGTATTATAGCAAATAATTTTTGCACTTTCACTATATTTTTTTCGAAATTTTGTTTTAATTTTACGAAAGCGTTTTCCAGATCGTTAAAAAAATAACCTGCCGCCAAGGCGACAGGCCATTGTCCATATTATCTTCTGAGCATTTCATCGAGCTTTTTCGAAACCATTCCCCTGCCGTCGACTGTTACCAGCTTTCCGTTCATCTCCATATAACGGACCAGTCTGCTCCAGCCTTTGAAAAGGGTGTCCTCAAGGGTTATCCTCTTTCCGTCTCCGTAGACGATCACGGCCTTGTTGTAATGCTCATGCAACCTGCCGCTTGTGACCAGTCCGGTGATAACCGTACATTCGATGACATCGTCGACACTGAAGGATTCGTTTATGACGAAAAACTTTCTGACTACGATACCACGTCCGGATACAACAACTTCTTTTCCGCAGTTATACAGAAAAATATATATTCCGAAAAGAAGAACGATGAAAAGAACAAGTATCACGCTCCCCGATAAATGGGACAGTCCGGCCTCATCCAGAAGGCGGAAAAATTCGAAGAAAAAAATGTAAAAGATAACAGGGGACACGATCAGGAAAAGATGCGGTACCATTCTGTGAGGACGGATCGATACCTTGAATGCGGAATCCCTGATCTCATCTTCCATAAAATCGGAAAAACTGTATCCGGTCTTTTTTTCATTCCCCTCAAAATCAGACATGCTTCTTATCCTCTCTCGGAAAGATCAAACCAGACCTGTTCGGGAATCTCCATATCCCCGCAGCCGATACCGAGATCGATACCGGGTTTGTTGGCTCCGTGGAAATCACTTCCGCCTGAGATCTTAAGACCGCATTCATTCGCAAGCCTTCTGATGTATTCCTCATCTTCGGACGAATGTGTACTGTACATCGCTTCGATTCCGACAAGTCCGTACTCTTTCATTTCGGCAATAAGGGATCGGAGCTTCTCATCGCCGAACTTATAGATAAGGGGATGTGCGAGAACGGGAATGCCGCCTGCCATCAGAGTCATCTCCACGGCCTGCACGGGAGTTATCTTTTCCCTGGGAACATAGCAGGGTGAATCGGGACCCAGATATCTTTCGAAAGCCTCATGTGTCGAACGCACATATCCGTACTCATAAAGATACTTTGCAAAATGCGCTCTGGTGAGCACGCTTTCCGGAAATGATCTTTTCAGGGCTTCGTAGCTGATACCGATGCCGATCTCCTTAAGGTTCTCGGCCATCTTACGGTTTCTGCCCTCACGGGATTCTATAAAGAAATCCAGCTTGGAGACAAATTCCTTATTGGTATGGTCGATATCAAGTCCGACTACATGAACATCGCGTCCGTTCCAGTCGGTGGAAAATTCAATACCGGGAATGACAACTGGCGCGGAGAAAGGTGCGTTCGGATCAGACTTTATCTCCTCGGCACGTCTCTTAGCTTCATCGATACCCTCGATGGTATCGTGATCGGTCAGTGCAATGTAGGTGATACCCTTTTGCGCCGCAACATCAACGAGATCGGCCGGAGTAAAGCTTCCGTCAGATTTATTCGAATGTGTATGCAGATCGATCAATCTTCGTCGTCTTCCTTATCAGCGGTGAATACTGTTCTCTTTCTTGCATTCTCATCGTTTGCAAGATACTCGTCATAGGTAGTGATCTTATCAATGATCCCGCCGTTCGGAAGGATCTCGATGATCCTGTTTGCGGTGGTCTCGGTAAGCTGATGGTCCCTGCAGGAGAAAAGAATGACTCCGGGGAACTTGGTCATACCTGTATTGAGAGCGGTGATGGATTCCATGTCGAGGTGGTTGGTGGGCTCATCGAAGATTAAGCAGTTAGCCGCGCTTATCATCATCTTTGAAAGAAGGCATCTTACCTTCTCACCTCCGGATAAAACCTTTACCTTCTTTACGCCGTCCTCGCCGGGGAAGAGCATTCTTCCGAGGAAGCCTCTTACATAAGTGGCATCCTTGACTGCGGAATATCCGGTCAGCCATTCGGTGATGTTCAGATCATTGTCGAATTCCCTCGTATAATCCCTGGGGAAATATGCCTGTGATGTTGTGACGCCCCACTTGAAGGATCCGCTGTCGGGCTCAAGATCTCCCATAAGAATCCTGAAGAGTGCGGTCTTGGCTTTCTCACATCCTCCGACAAATGCGATCTTGTCATCATGACCCATGATGAAGGATACGTTGTCGAGAAGCTTTTCACCGTTCTCGGTGTAAGAGATGTTCTCAACGGTAAGTACTTCATTGCCGATCTCGCGCTCGGGTCTGAAATCGATGTAAGGATATTTTCTCGAAGAGGGCTTGATAGTATCGAGCTCGATCTTTTCAAGTGCTCTCTTTCTGGAAGTAGCCTGCTTGGACTTGGAAGCGTTCGCGGAGAATCTGGAAATGAATTCCTGGAGTTCCTTGATCTTCTCTTCCTTCTTTTTATTTGCTTCCTTCATCTGACGGATCATCAGCTGTGATGACTCGTACCAGAAATCATAGTTACCTGCATAGAGCTGGATCTTGCCGTAGTCGATATCGGCGATCTGTGTGCAGACCTTATTAAGGAAATATCTGTCGTGGGATACGACAATAACGGTATTGTTGAAATCGATAAGGAACTCTTCAAGCCAGCCGATAGCTTCGAGATCGAGGTGGTTGGTAGGCTCGTCGAGAAGAAGGATATCAGGATCTCCGAAAAGTGCCTTTGCAAGGAGAACCTTGACCTTCTTGGAACCGTCAAGATCGGACATGGTTGCATAATGATCCTCGGTGCCGATGCCGAGACCGTTAAGGAGCATAGCCGCATTTGATTCGGCTTCGTATCCGTTCATCTCCGCAAATTCAGACTCGAGCTCACCCGCTCTTATTCCGTCTTCATCGGAAAAGTCTTCCTTCATATAGATGGCATCCTTTTCCTTCATGATGTCATAGAGATGCTTGTTACCCATGATGACGGTATCCATTACGGAATATTCATCATATTTGAAGTGATCCTGTTCGAGGACCGAAAGACGCTGTCCGGGAGTGATCACTATCTCTCCCTTGGAAGTGTCGAGTTCACCCGAAAGGATCTTAAGGAAGGTGGACTTGCCCGCACCGTTCGCACCGATGAGGCCGTAGCAGTTTCCTTCCGTGAATTTGATGTTAACCTCTTCAAAGAGAGCTTTCTTTCCTACTCTGTATGTAACGTTTACGGCTGAGATCATTTTTCTTCTCCTAAAAAAACAACAAAACTACAAAACGTTAAGATTATACCTTTATAATGTAGTTTTTTGCAACCTTATGAAAACATGAGTCAGAAGATATCTTCTCCTGACTTTTGTTATTATCCGCGGGTCCTGCCACGATGTATGCTGATTCTCGTTTTTTCAGCGCCAAGCGCGAAACTGATTCGACGGCCGTTTACGCTCATGCCGCAGGCCATTCACTTCGTTCAGGCCAGGCGTCCGTTTCTAACGCAGGCGCTGAAACTCGAATCATCATACATACGTGTCACCCGCATATATAAAATAAGAGTCAGGAGATGCTATCTCCTGACTCTTGATTAAATGCTTAGGTATTAAAGGAGTTCCTGGAAGCCCTTGACATAAAGGTGTCTGGGAATACCGTCAACCATGATGGGTGCTACGTCGCCCTGGATAAGAGGTCTTACGTAGGTTACGAACTCGGAAGTAACATAGGTGCCTTCCTTGGTGATCCACTCTCTGGGAACGAGTCTCTCGTCGTTAGCGATCTTGTGGACATCCTTAACCTCGGTTCCTGCCTGATAAGGATCGTCGGAAAGTCTCTTGAAGACTACCATCTTTCCTGAATCGCCTTCGTCAGCAGCCTTCATAGCGGCACCGCCTACCTCGTATGCTTCGAGGATATCGATTCTGGATGCGCAGTGTGAAGCTGCTCTCTGAAGAGTTGAAAGCTCGATCGCTCTGGTCTTGCATCCGATCTCCTTAGCAACAACGTTAGCAAGATAGGTAGCGGTTCCGGTGAGCTGCTTGTGTCCGAATGCATCGACATACTCGATACCGTCGGTCATCTCGGAAACATACTTACCCTCTGCGGTACGGATACCTTCGGATACGCACATAACGATGGACTGCTTGGTCTTGAGAAGTTCCTTACACTTGTCAACGAACGACTTAACATCGAAGGGAATCTCGGGAAGATAGATTGCATCGGGTCCGTCGCAGTCCTCACTCTTTGCAAGAACGGAAGCGCCGGTGAGCCATCCTGCATTACGTCCCATGATCTCAACGATGACAACCTGGCCGTGTGCGGTCTCAAGGCTCCATCCGTCACGAATGATCTCTTTTACGGAAGTACCGATGTACTTAGCCGCAGAGCCGTATCCGGGAGTGTGGTCGGTAAGAGCGAGGTCGTTATCAATGGTCTTGGGGCATCCTACGAATCTGATGGCAGATCCGGAGATGATCGCATAATCGGAAAGCTTCTTGATGGTATCCATCGAATCGTTTCCGCCGATGTAGATGAAGCAGTCGATCTCAAGCTCATCGAGCATCTTGAAGATCTTCTCGTAAAGATCCTTGTCCTCATTGATATTGGGGAGCTTATAACGGCAGGATCCCAGATAAGCAGAAGGTGTTCTCTTAAGAAGTTCCGCATCAAGACCTGACTGGATATGCTCGGAAAGGTCTACATATCTGCCTTCCATAAAGCCCTGTATACCGTGGATCATACCGTATACTTTAGCGTATCCTCTGTCCTTAGCTGTACGGAATACACCTGCAAGAGAGGAATTGATTGCGGCGGTAGGTCCGCCGGACTGTCCGACAATGACATTTCTTTTCTTTTGTTTGCTCATTTGGATATCCTTTCTGCTGCCTTTTTATTTGGGGGAAATCGTTTTTACGTTTCGCCCCACTTTCAACATTATATCAGAAGAAGTGCAATAATTAACGTAGATTTTCGAACGCATTTTTATGCAATTTGAATAAAAAAGTGTGCAAAAAAGCCCCCGCGTAATGCGGGGGCAAAGTTCACCGTACAGATCAGCTGAAAGCAGCAATGAGTGATATACCGAAGACCATTGCAAGGACGAAAAGTGCCAGGCCGATGAGGATCGCAAGAAGAAGCACACACCAATAGGATCTGGCATAGTTCCTGCGGTTGATGTTCGCATCGCTGAATGAGAAAACAATAAGCATGATCAATCCCAAAAGGGGGATGCAGAAAAGAATTGTATATCCGACATAACCCCATGCGGAAATAGGCTTGTAGTTCTCGGGGATCTGGATGTTATTGATGACGGGAGGTACGGAATTTGGCATGGGCTGCTGATACTGCACCTGCTGATACTGGGGCTGCTGATACTGCACCTGCTGGTACTGGGGCTGAGGTGCGCCCTGGGGAGCCTGCTGATACTGAGGTGTGCCCTGGGGAACCTGATAACTGACCTGCTGATTAACGTTTGCACCGTTCATGTTATTGGAATCCATAGTTTTTCTCCTCTCATATAACAATCGGGGCATCTGCCCGTCTGTAACTGATTATTTCACAACTGCCCACGGAATGCAAAGATATACTGCTGCATTAT
>JAFZWW010000004.1 GCA_017617005.1 Lachnospiraceae bacterium | reverse complement strand
GATTTTTAACCGCGCGTATGCGCAGAAAAGAGGAAAACATGCTTTATATCGGAATCGATCTCGGGACCTCTGCGGTCAAGCTTCTTCTCCTTTCAAGTGAAGGAAAGATTGTAAATATGGTTTCAAGGGAGTACCCCCTTTCTTTCCCTCATCCCGGCTGGTCTGAGCAGGATCCTGCTGACTGGTACAAGGAGTCTATGGCAGGTATCAAGGAGCTTCTTGCAGGTCAGGATGCATCACAGGTTGCCGGTATCTCTTTTGGCGGACAGATGCACGGTCTTGTAATACTTGATGAGAACGACAACATCATTCGTCCCGCAATCCTTTGGAACGACGGACGTACCGGAGCTGAGACCGATTATCTCAACAACGAGATCGGAAAGGCTAAGCTCACCGAACTTACCGGAAACATCGCTTTCCCCGGCTTCACCGCTCCCAAGATCCTCTGGGTCAAGAAGAACGAGCCCGACAACTTCGCGAAGATCGCTAAGATAATGCTTCCCAAGGATTACCTTGCTTACAAGCTTACCGGCGTACACGCTACCGACGTATCCGACGCATCCGGAATGCTTCTTTTCGACGTCAAGAACCGCACCTGGTCCAAGGAGATGTGCGATATCTGCGGCGTAAAGGAAGAGCAGCTTGCCAAGGTATTCGAGTCATATGAGTCAATCGGAACCGTTAAGGCTGACATCGCAGCTGAGCTCGGAATCCCCGCTACCACCATCGTGGCAGCAGGCGCAGGCGACAATGCCGCAGCTGCTGTAGGAACCGGAACCGTAGGCGACAATGCCTGCAACATCTCCCTCGGAACCTCCGGAACCCTCTTCATCTCATCCAAGAATTACGGTGTTGATGCGAACAACGCACTTCACTCATTCGACCATGCAGACGGAACCTATCACATCATGGGATGCATGCTTTCCGCAGCTTCCAGTAACAAGTGGTGGGAGGACGGCGTTATCGGAACCAAGGATTACGCTGCAGAGCAGGCTGCGATCACCAAGCTCGGTGAGAACAACACTTACTTCCTGCCTTATCTCATGGGTGAGAGATCACCTCACAATAACCCCGATGCAAGAGGAACCTTCATCGGTATGACCATGGACACCTCACGTGCAGATATGACCCAGGCCGTTCTTGAAGGCGTTGCTTTCGCATTCCGTGACATGATGGAAGCTGCAAGATCGATCGGCATTAATCCCGAAAGATCCAAGATCTGCGGCGGCGGTGCAAAGAGCCCTCTCTGGAGAAAGATCATGGCTAATGTCCTTAACGTCAAGATTGACATCCTCGAGGTAGAGGAAGGCCCTTCACTCGGCGGCGCAATGCTCGCTTGCGTAGCTGCAGGAGAGTACAAAAATGTCGAGGAGATTGCTTCCAAGGTTGTCAAGGTAGTCGATACCGTTGAGCCTGAAGCTGACCTTGTAGCCAAGTATGAGAAGAAGTATCAGGTTTACAAGTCACTCTATCCTCAGTGCAAGCCCCTCTACGACAACATCGTAAAGGCTCAGTAAGATCTGTGTAATCTGTCTTTTTGTCCCGGTCGGTTCACACCGACCGGGACTTTTTTGTTGACTCTTCATCATATGAATAATATAATAGAATTAACCAATTGGTTAATTGATAAATAAAGGAAGTGATGATCGTAATTGAAAATCACATATGCGAATAAAAGGGTAGAGAACTATTTTACCGATTATTCCGAAATGAAGAAAAAATTGCCGTTCGATTGGGTGAGGTCCATCAAGAAACTGATCGATCAGCTGACTGCCGCTGACAATTTTGGCATTTTCCTGTCTTTGGGGCTGGGAAGACCTGAACGGTTATCGGGATTTGAAAAGATAAGGTATTCGTTACGTGTTTCAGCAAATGTTAGGCTGATAATTGAACTGAACGCTACGGAAGATACGGTAATGATATGTGAAGAGTTGGAAGTGGAAGGAGTGAATGACTATCATGGCAAAAAAGATAACTGGTATATCCCATGATCTGTTAATACATCCGGGCGAGACGATAGGGGATATTCTCGTTGAAAGAGGGATTTCCCAAGCAGAGCTTGCCACAATAACCGGGGTATCTCCCGCATATGTATGCAATGTGATCTCCGGTAAAAAGGACATATCAGCAAAGTTTGCTGTCGCTTTGGAATACGCCCTGGGGATTTCAAAGTCGTTTTGGATAAATCTTCAGGCCAATTATGATGCAGAACTTGCAGAAGCAAATGCACAGAATTCGATCACGGATGAGGAGAGAACTGCCAGAACGGGTTTAGATGAAGTTGTAAAGCACCTGAGACACGAAGAGATAATTCCTGCCCGTGAATCAATTGATGATTCTATCATTTCACTGAGAAAAGCACTTCGTATCAGTAATCTGGCTAATCTTAAGGCTGTTATCCCGGAAGGCGCTTTCAGAATGTCATCCAAGACAGCTATTGATCCATACGTGATCGGAGCGTGGATTAGACTTTGCCAGATCGCGGGTGAAAATCATAGTGTCAGGAATTCTTTTGACCTGTCTAAAATCGACGAACTGGTAGAGAGAGCCAAGGAGGTCATGTGTCATTCAGACGATGTCCACTCAAGTCTCAGAAACTTGTTCCGTGACTATGGAATAGATTTTTCCATAGCTAGGAATTTCAGGGGTGCACCGATCCAGGGATATATATCCAAAAAAGGTGATGAGACCTATCAGATGGTTTTGACGATTAGAGGATCATATGCGGATATTTTCTGGTTTTCCCTTTTCCATGAACTGGGGCATATTGTGAATGGTGACGCCGGTGGAGCGGGGAACTTCATCGATTATAACAAAAATGTCGAAATCGAGGAAAAAGCTGATCTGTTTGCAAGTTCTCGTCTTATTGATCAAAAGAAATACGAAAGCTTTGTGAATGCAGGTGATTTCAGGCTACAGACCATCAAAAAATTTGCCGCCGGACAGCATATTATGCCTTATATCGTCATTGGCCGACTCCAAAGGGAAGGTCTATTGGATTATGATCGTTACAGCTCGGAAAAAATACGTTATAAATGGGCATAAAAAAGGTATTTTACAGAGATTTACCAATTGAGGAAAATGCCCCTGAATGCTATAATAAATCATGGTATGCCCATTTTTGAAAGCATTAGGGGATAATGAAATGGCAGATTGGATAATCATAGTTGATGACGACTCTGTAAACCTGAAAATGGCGGGCCGTATCCTCAGTGAATACGGCATGAGGGTAACCGCACTCAAATCAGGTTCCGCATTCTTAAAATACGTACGAGAGAACGGCACGCCCGACATCGTACTTCTCGATATCCGTATGCCCGAGATGGACGGCTTCGAGACCCTGACCCAGTTCAGGATGCTCGAGCAGGACCTTGGGCTTATAGAGACCCCCGTCGTGTTCCTTACCGCAGATGAGGATAAGGACAGCGAGATGCGCGGATTCAGGATGGGTGTCTCCGATTTCATCCACAAACCCTTCGATCCCGACATCCTCATTCAGAGGATCGTCAATATCATCGCATCCAGCAAGAAACTTCAGAGCGTCGAGCAGAAGGCCGCACACGACCTTCTCACCGGCTTCTACAACAAAGAGGCCACAAGGGACAAGCTCTCCATCATGTGCTCCAGAAAGTCGGGAGCGCTTCTTATGATCGACCTTGACTCGTTCAAACTCGTCAATGACATCTACGGTCATGACATGGGCGACAAGGTCCTGATCTCTTTTGCAAATATCATGAAGGATCTCTCCGAACCTAACGGCACATGCGGCCGTATCGGAGGAGACGAGTTCATGATGTTCTATGCGGGACTCCAGGATGAGAGCGGAGTCGCAGACTTTTCATCAAAGCTTAATTCAAGACTTCTCGAATCGGCATATGAACTGATGGGTGAGGATATGCACATACCCTTAGGCGCATCGGTCGGTGCCGTATTTGTGCCCGAGCAGGGAACCGATTTCGAGAACCTTTTCAATATGGCCGACCAGGCCCTCTATATCGTAAAAGACAACGGAAAGCATGGCTATTTCGTTAACCGCGGCGGAAGGACCTCTTCCGAGACGGATTCCGGTTCGGATATCGACCTCAAGACGATGTCCAAGCTCCTCGAAGAGCGCGGTGCCGCAACCAACGTTATGTGGCTCGGCCAGGACGAGTTCGGAAGTGTTTACAGATACATGATGCGTATCCTTGAACGTTACGGCATCTATGCCCACAAAGCTCTCTTTACCATACGCAGAAGGTCCGAGGATATTTCCGATGAGATCAAGGACAAGATGGCCGATGCCCTCAGGGAAGTCATTCAGTCGAACCTTCGTAACTCCGACATCATGGTACGTGTCGGTATGGACAGATTCTTCCTTTTGCTCCCCGAGCTTACTCCCGAGCATGTTGAGAGAGTAACAGCCAGGATCAAGGGCGCATGGTCCAAGATGAAATTTAAAGATGACGCGGATGTCATCTGTGAATATGAATCGATCTCTCCTTCCGGCGATAAGGTCAAGTCTGCTTCAGACATCGATGCGGAGCACATAGTCATCGTCGATGATGACGGAACGAACCTTATGGTCGCAGAGCGCATCATCAGAAAAGAAGGAATGGAGGTTAAGTGCCTTAAGTCCGGCAGGGAACTTTTTGAGTATATGTCCTCCAATTATGCCGACCTTATCCTTCTCGACATTAAGATGCCCGAGATGGACGGATTCGAAACCATGCAGAAGCTGTCCACGATGGGCGGAAGGGCGTCCAAGGTTCCTGTCATCTTCCTTACCGCAAGCGATGATAATGATACCGAAGCCAAGGGCTTCTCACTCGGTGCGATGGACTTCATACGTAAGCCCTTCATCCCCGAGATCCTCATAATGAGAGTCAAGCATGCGATACGCCTGATCCGCCTTCAGAACAGGCTCAGGACCGAGGTCAACGAAGAGGTCAGGAAGAACGAAGAACTTTCGATCCACATCATCCAGGCTCTTGCCGCCGCAGTCGATGCGAAGGATATCTACACGAGCGGTCACTCCGAGAGAGTTGCGAAGTATTCGAGGATGATAGCCGAGGAGATAGGATACGACGAGAATGCCGCGGGCAATATCTACATCATGGGCCTTCTCCACGATGTAGGTAAGATAGGCATTTCCGATGAGATCATAAACAAGAAGGGTTCACTTACGGATGCTGAATACGAGATCATCAAGACCCACACGACCAAGGGTGCGAACATTCTCGATTCGATCCCCGAGATGCCGGGCCTCAGAACCGGAGCCAAGTGGCACCACGAACGTTATGACGGAACCGGTTATCCCGACGGTCTTAAGGGTAAGGATATTCCAGAAGAAGCAAGGATCATCGCGGTTGCGGATTCCTATGACGCGATGACAAGCCGCAGAAGCTACCGTGATGCACTTCCGCAGGATGCGGTAAGAAGCGAACTTGAAAAGGGAAGCGGAACACAGTTCGATCCCAGGTTCGCACAGATAATGATCGAGAAGATAGACGCTGACACTGATTACCGCATGAGGGAGGATTGATAACGTGGACCGAAAAGACGTCCGGACTGAGACATATAAACAGTCTCATCTGATTATACTGATCGTATATACGGTCATGAGCATCGTGCTCATAGTCGAATCGTTCATTATGGACTGGGAAAAATGGGCCGTGATGCTCGTTGTAGCCGTCCTCATCACATCCTGGTTCATGCATATCAGAAGCATACTCAGGGACCGCGACAGACTGTGGCTGTATTCCTGCCTGATGATGGTCACGTACTTCTTTTACGGGGTTCATCTGACCAGCACCTTCGACATGGCACTCGTCATGTGCGTTGTCATAGCCATTTACACGATGACCGGTGAAAAGCCCCTGGTTCGTCTCTGCCAGGTCTTCTATATGGTGACCTTAGGGTTTGACCTTGTCACTATGATCTCGCAGGGTGAAGAGGTCAATGCTCTTCTTGTCACCAGATCCCTTCTCCATATCGGAATGATCATCCTCGCAGGCTGGGTAGCGTGCAGGATCATCGATAAGTGGACCAAGGTCATCGGTTCTTCAAGCGAAGAGATCGAAACTCTCAAGGAGCAGACGGATCGTCTGAACAACTTCCTCGCAAATGTTTCCCACGAGATCCGCACACCCGTCAATGCGGTCATGGGTCTTTCTTCCGTCCTCGAAAAAGAAACACTTCCCGAAAATATCGAAGACAATATCAGAGCCATTTCAAATGCAGGTCACAGAGTCGCTGAGCAGATCGGCGACATTCTGGATTTCACCGAGATCGATATGCACAGGCTTTCCGTGAGCAACGAGCCCTATATGATCGACTCGGTTGTTAACGATCTTCTTTCACAGCTTTCACATATGGATCAGAATGATCTGGACCTTGTCATCGACCTCGATGCATCCGTTCCCGCAGAGCTTCGCGGTGACGGGGAGAAGATCCGTAAGATCCTGATGCACCTTATAAGCAATGGCTTCAAATACACCAGGGAAGGCGGTGTGTATGTAAGGATCTATTCCGTTCCCCGTGAGTACGGCATCAACCTCCTTCTCGAGGTCAAGGATACCGGTGTCGGAATGAGTGCTTTTGAGATTGAGCACATCTATGACAAGTTCTATCAGTCCGATTCGAGCAAGACCAGAAGTGTCGGCGGTCTCGGTATCGGTATTCCCATCGTCAACGGTTTCGTTACCGCTATGAACGGCTTCATGGACATATCGTCGAAGCGCGGTATAGGAACAACAGTCAAGGTAAGTATTCCCCAGTCGATCGAGGACAATTCGAAGTGTATGTCCGTAAGGAACAGGGAGAGTGTTGCGGTCGGCGGATTCCTCGGATTTATGACCACCGGAAATATCGGTGTCAGGGAATTCTATATGGATATGATCTCCAACATCGTTGCGGGACTCTATGTTCCCTTCCATCGTATCCAGTCCAGGTCCGAGCTTGAAAAGCTCCTTGCCGCATCTCATATCAGCCATCTGTTCATCGGAACGGGTGAGTATCTTGAAAACAGGGAGTATATCGAAGAACTGTCCACGACCGTTAAGGTTGCGATCATTCTCGACCGTAACAGGATCATAGATTCCGGAAGCAAGATCACCCAGATACAAAAGCCCTTCTACGGCGTGCAGATAGCAAATTTCCTGAACCAGACTCTTGATGATGAGCTAGTCGAAGGTCATGAGAAGATGATGTGTCCCGGTGTCAGGGTTCTGGTCGTTGATGACGAGCCCATGAACCTGCTTGTTGCGAGAGGTATCTTCGAATCCTACGGAATGATCGTCGATACCGTTCACAGCGGAGAAGCATCGATTGCTAAATGTGCGAGCGAGGATTACGATATCGTCTTCATGGATCACATGATGCCCGAGATGGACGGTGTCGAAGCGATGAAGAGACTTCGTGTTCAGGCTTCGCATATGAGAAAGGACATCTGTGTTGTCGCCCTTACCGCAAATGCGATCAGCTCCGCAAGGGAGATGTTCATGTCGGAAGGCTTCGACGGATTCGTTCCCAAGCCCATTGAACTGTCCGAACTCGAAAGAGTTCTCAGGCACGTGCTTCCCAAGGCTGCGGTCAAGTTCGTTAAGGATGACGGAATCGGAAGGAGCATAGGCGGAAAGAAGGAGCCTATCGCGAAGATCCCGGGCGGCGGTAAGGAGAAGAAGTCTGAAGCAAAAGCAAACGAGGCGGATGCAAAAACTGATAAGACTGTCACAAAGAATGAAACAGCCTCTGAGTCAAGATCAGCTTCCGCAGGCGCCGCATTTGCTCCTCTCGATGAACTGGGTGTCGACACCGCAGCGGGTCTTGCATATTGCGGAGGAGATGAAGAATTCTACAAGGAACTTCTTGCCGAGTATGCGGGTGATCCCGATGCAAAGCTTGAAGAACTTACGAAATATCACGACAGCAAAAACTGGAAGGATTATTCGATCAAGGTCCATGCGATAAAGAGCACCTCCAAGATGATCGGTGCGATGGATCTTTCTTCGGTTGCTCTTTTCCTTGAAGAGGCTTCCAAGGAATGTGACGAAGAGAAGGTGGAAAGCAAGCACAAGGGACTTATGGAATCTTACGGAAAGCTCATAAGGACCATCTATAACACATACGGTGCGGGAAGCAGGGCTTCGGAGGAACCGGAAGATGATGTGTTGGAATTCGGACCGAAGGGTGGTGACTTATGATGGAAGAAAAGAACAGACGCTTTTCCGACAAATATTCCGATTCGAAGGGTGAGTCGCTTGGAAGATTATTCCTTATACTAACCATTGTTTCGCTGAGCTTTGTCGGCATAGTCCTTATAATAGACATTTATCATTCAAAGTCGCTCTGGGAGATCGTAATTAAGAGCATTGCGCTCTGTGTGGAAGTAGTCGTCTTTTTCATGGTGAGATTCCTCGCGAAGCTCTTCAGGACCGAGAATGAGAAGGCACATGAGAAGACCCGTGAGATCGAGGCACTCAGCCGTTCGAAGTCCAGGTTCTTCTCCAACATGAGCCATGAGATCCGTACTCCCATCAATACGATCATCGGTCTCAACGAAATGATCCTCAGGGAAGATATTTCACCCGAGGTCGAGGATGATGCGAGAAACATAAAGTCGGCGTCGGGCATGCTCCTTTCACTGATCAATGACGTTCTCGATATGTCGAAGATCGAGTCAGGAAATATGGCTCTCGTTCCCGTCACATACAACATCGGTGACATGCTCTCCGAGATCGTAGGAATGATCTGGGGAAGAGCGAATGCGAAGGGACTTAAATTCACCATTGATGTCGATCCCGAAATACCCGCACAGCTTTTTGCGGATGAAGTCAGGATCAAGCAGATCCTGATCAACCTTCTCAACAACGCCGTAAAGTATACGCAACAGGGAAGGGTTTCACTTTCAATCCAGTCGAGGCGTCTTGATTCGGGTAAGGTGCTCGTCATCTACACCGTCGAAGATACCGGTATGGGTATCAAGAAGGAGAGCATCCCGTATCTTTTCGATGCTTTCAGGCGTGAGGATGAGAGCAGGAACCGTTACATCGAAGGAACGGGCCTCGGTCTTTCCATAGTCAAGCAGCTTGTCGACCTCATGGGCGGAAATATCACCGTAAACAGTATCTATACCAAGGGTTCGACCTTTATCGTATCAATCGAGCAGGAGATCGCTGACGAGTCCGCACTCGGTGATTTCAAGATCTCCAGGCAGCAGATCAAGAGCCGCAACGAAAGCTACAAGCCTCAGTTCGAGGCTCCCGAAGCACACGTCCTCATCGTTGATGACAATACCGCAAACCTTATGGTTGAAAAGAAGCTTCTTCGCTCCACCAGGGTCATGGTCGATACCGCAGAGAGCGGAAAAGAAGCACTTGAGCTTACCCTCATCAATCATTATGATGCGATCTTCATGGATCATATGATGCCTGAGATGGATGGTATAGAAACTCTTAAACAGATCAGGGAACAGTCCGGCGGAAGATGCGTCGGAACTCCCGTCGTTGTACTTACAGCCAACGTAGGAAGTGAGAATCAGGCCCTCTACAAGAATGCCGGATTTGATGCATATCTTGTTAAGCCCGTTGACGGTCAGCTTCTTGAGCGTACACTTATGTCCATTCTTCCCAAGAGTATGGTTTCCGCAGAGTCGGGAACTTCGGGCGTAGATGCCGAGGGTATCGTAAAGAGGGGAAGAAGGAGAGTTCCCCTTCTCATCACCACTGACTCCGTATCCGACCTTCCCGAAGAGATCGTGGATCAGATGGAGATCCCCATCCTTCCTTACAAGGTATATACGGATCACGGCGTATTCTATGACGGAATGGAAACCGACGGTGATGCGATCACCAGATATATGGACAATGACATCAACGCTCTTGCGAAGAGTGAATCTCCCAGCGTCGATGAGTACGAGGCCTTCTTTGCGGACAGGCTCTATGAAGCACAGCACATTCTTCATATCGCGATCGCCAAGAATGCGAGTGAAGGATACAGGAACGCGAGTGAAGCTGCAAGATCGTTCTATAATGTCAACGTCATCGAAGCCGGACATCTTTCCAGCGGTTCCGGTCTCATCGTTATGAAACTTAAAGAAGCTGTCGACTCCGGTATCACCAATCCCGAGCAGCTTTCTGCTATCGTCGATGAGCTTAAGAAGAAGGTTGTCACTACCTTCATCGTTGACAGCACGGAATATCTCCATCGTAACGGCAGGATGTCAGACAGGGCGTACAGACTTTGCAACGCATTCATGGTCCATCCCATGCTCCGCTTGAAAAAGAGTACGATGGATGTCGGTGCGATCATGGTCGGAAGCTACGAGAGAGTTGCCGATACTTACATAAAGCGTATCTTAAGACATCCCGAGACCATCGATACCGAGATCCTTTTCATCACCTATGTCGGACTTAAGCTGGAACAGGCTGAGAAGATAAGGGACAAGGCACTCGCAAGGGTTCCTTTTAAGAAAGTATATCTTCAGAAGGCGTCACCCGCCATCGCTTCGAACAGCGGTAACGGAACCTTCGGTCTGATATTTGCAAGGAAGTAGTCATGAATCTTAAAGAACTTGAAATAGGCAAGACCGCGACCGTCAAAACAGTCGGCGGAAGCGGTGCGCTGAGACAGCATTTTCTCGATATGGGACTTATCCCGGGAAGTGATGTCACGGTCATAAAGTATGCTCCGATGGGCGATCCGATAGAGCTGATGATATCGGGCTATGAGCTTACGATAAGACTTGCCGATGCTGAGCAGATAGAGATTGAGAATGTCCGCAAGGCATCGGATGATGCGGAAGCCGGTGTTAAGAAAGCTCACGTGAAGGACATCCCCCACCCCAATATCGGTGAGGAAGCGGACACTCACGATTTCCAGATCGAGCATAAAGGAAAGAAGGTAAATACAGGCAAGCTTACCTTCGCACTTGTAGGTAATCAGAACTGTGGCAAGACCACACTCTTTAATCAGCTGACAGGCTCAAACCAGCACGTCGGCAATTTCCCCGGAGTCACTGTAGACAGAAAAAGCGGATCAATAAAGGGATATCCCGATACCGAGGTCGTTGACCTTCCCGGTATCTATTCGATGTCCCCTTATTCGAGTGAGGAGATCGTATCGAGACAGTTCATCCTTGATGAAAAACCCACCGCGATAATCAATATAGTTGACGCTACGAATATAGAAAGAAACCTGTATCTTACGATGCAGCTTCTTGAACTCGACATCCCGATGGTCATCGCTCTGAACATGATGGACGAGATGGCGGGAAACGGAGGCTCGGTAAAGATTAACCTTTTCGAGCAGCTGATCGAGGTTCCGGTGGTTCCGATTTCCGCAGCCAAGAATCAGGGTATCGACGAGCTTATAAGACACGCGATACATATCGCGAAATATGATGAGAAGCCCGGACGCAGGGATTTCTGCGACAAGGATGATCACGGCGGAGCGGTACACCGTGCGATACATGCGGTCATGAGTATGATCGAGGACCATGCGGAGAGTTCCGGAGTTCCGGTCAGGTTCGCCGCAAGCAAGATCATAGAGGGCGACCCTCTCATTGCCAAGGCACTCGGCCTTCACAGCAAGGACAGGGAAGCACTCGAGAGCATCGTTTCCCGTATGGAAGAAGAGCGCGGACTCGATGCGGCTGCCGCTATGGCCGATATGAGATTTGCTTTTATCAGAAAACTTTGTGACAGGGCTGTCATAAAACCGAAGGAGAGCAAAGAGCACGCACGAAGCAGGAAGATGGATGCTTTCTTTACAGGAAAGTGGACCGCTATTCCTGCATTCATCGTGATAATGACTCTGGTCTTCTGGCTGACCTTCGGAGTGGTCGGTGCATTCCTTCAGGGACTTCTCGAGATGGGGATCGAATTCATCACCGGAAGAGTCGATACACTTCTTACCGCACTGGACATTGCTCCTTCGATCCATTCACTCGTAATTGATGCGATATTTACGGGAGTGGGTTCTGTGCTCAGCTTCCTTCCCATAATAGTTGTTCTGTACTTTTTCCTGTCTATGCTCGAAGACAGCGGATATATGGCGCGTGTTGCGTTCTTCATGGACAAGCTCTTGAGAAGGCTCGGACTTTCCGGAAGAAGTATAGTACCCATGCTGATAGGTTTCGGATGTTCGGTCCCCGCTCTTATGAGTACGAGGACACTTCCCTCTGACAGGGACAGAAAACTTACTCAGCTCCTTATTCCTTTTATGAGCTGCAGCGCGAAGATGCCGATCTATGCATTCTTTGTTGCGGCGTTCTTCCCTAAGTACGGTGCTCTTGTCATGGCAGGTCTTTACTTTACCGGCATTATCGTTGCCATACTTGTTGCACACATCGCAAAGCATACGGTGTTCAAGGGTGAAGCGGTTCCTTTCGTAATGGAACTTCCCAACTACAGGATGCCCGGACTTAAGAACGTGCTGATGCTCATGTGGGACAAAGCCAAGGATTTCCTGCAGAGGGCATTCACCGTTATCTTTATCGGAACGATAGTTGTCTGGTTCCTTCAGACATTTGATCTTTCGTTTAACATGGTCGCGGATTCCGAGGACAGCATTCTTGCACTTCTTGCGGGACTGATCTCACCTCTCTTTGCCCCGCTGGGATTCGGAAACTGGAAGATGGTCACATCGCTCATCTCCGGATTTCTTGCCAAGGAAAGTGTTGTTTCAATGCTTACGATCCTTTACGGAGGAATGGACGGACTGCGTGCGTCGATGGATTCGCTCACAGCATTCGTATTTCTGATCTACTGCCTGCTCTACACGCCCTGTGTAGCGGCAATCGCAACCGTCCGCAGGGAAGCGGGAAGACGCGCGGCACTTAAGATGGTCGTGTTCCAGTGTGTAGTGGCATGGATCGTGGCGTTTCTGATAAGATTGATAGGATTGGCAATAGTTAGGTGAACAGGGGGACGGTTCCGGTGTTTCGCCTGAAAACGCAGAGCAGTTTTTGGTTTTTACTAATCTTTGGAGGTGTTTATGAACTGGAAAGACAGAGTTGCGGTATCCGATGACATCCGCTTTATCGGAGCGGACGATACGGAACTTACAATATTTGAAAGTCAGTATCCCGTTGAGGGAATCTCTTATAATTCATACATCATAATGGATGAGAAGATTGCCATTATGGATACAGTTGATAAGAGGGGGACGGATGAGTTTTTCTCCAATCTCGCTGCGGAACTCGGTGACAGGAAGCCTTCATATCTGATCATCCAGCATATGGAGCCGGATCACGCTGCGAACATTGGTAAGCTTGCCGATATGTATCCCGAGATGAAGCTTGTCGGATCAATGCAGACCTCACAGATGCTTCCCAAGTATTTCGAGGGAGATTATTCCGGAAGGTTTGAGATCGTAAAGGAGAATGACACCCTTTCACTGGGCAAGCATACACTTCAGTTCATTATGGCTCCCATGGTTCACTGGCCCGAGGTTATGGTGACATATGAACAGACAGAGAAGATTCTTTTTTCCGCGGACGGATTTGGAACCTTCGGAGCACTTGCAAATGATGAGGAATGGATCGCAGACGCAAGTCATTACTATTTCAATATAGTCGGAAAGTATGGTGCACAGGTTCAGGCTCTTCTTAAGAAGGCATCGGGACTTGATATAAATGTGATCGCGCCTCTGCACGGACCTGTCCATAAGGATGACATCGCTTTCGTGGTTTCCACCTATGACACCTGGAGCAGCTATAAGCCTTCGAAAGAGGGGATCTTTATTCCCTATGCTTCAATCCATGGAAATACCAAGGCTGCGGTACTTGAGTTTGCTAAGAAGCTTGAGGATGCCGGTGAGACAGTCAAGACAATGGACCTTACCGAAGAGGACGTTTCCGAAGCGGTTGAGCAGGCATTCCTTTACGATCGTGTGATCGTGGCTGCATGCACTTATGACGGAGAGATCTTCCCTCCGATGAACGATCTTCTTCATCATCTGAAGATCAAGAATTTTCAGAACAGAAAAGTCGGCATCATCGAGAACGGCTCCTGGGCACCCATCGCAGGCAAGAAGATGAAGGAATACTTTGAGGCCATGAAGGACATCACAATTGCCGAGCCGATAGTTTCGATCAAGGGCGTCAAGAAGGCATCCGATGACGATAGCTTCTCCGCACTTGCACAGGCAATGAGGAAATAATGGAATTTAAACTTCACTCAGAATACAAACCTACAGGTGATCAGCCGCAGGCGATTAAAGAGCTTGTTGACGGATTCAAGTCCGGAAACCAGTTCGAGACACTGCTCGGTGCAACGGGTTCGGGTAAGACCTTCACGATGGCTAATGTCATCGCGGCACTGAACAAGCCTACTTTGATCATCTCACATAATAAAACACTCGCGGGACAGCTTTACGGTGAGATGAAGGAATTCTTCCCCGAAAATGCCGTTGAGTATTTTGTGTCTTATTACGATTATTATCAGCCCGAGGCATATGTTCCCCAGTCGGATACATATATCGCCAAGGATTCATCCATCAACGATGAGATAGATAAGCTTCGTCTTTCCGCGACCGCATCCCTCGCTGAGCGTAAGGATGTTATTGTTGTCGCATCCGTTTCCTGCATCTACGGTCTGGGTTCACCCGACGAATATAAGGGCATGATCCTTTCGCTCCGTCCCGGCCAGTGCATCGACCGCGATGAGGTTGCCAAGTCTCTGATCGCAATGCAGTATGAAAGGAATGAGCTGGAAAAGAAACCGGGACTTTTCAGGATCAACGGTGACATCCTCGAATACTATCCCGCACAGGGCGGAGATTATCTTGTCCGTATCGAGTGGTTCGGAGATGAGATCGAAAGGATCCTTGAGGTGGATCCTCTCAATTCACGTCCCATTGCTTCTCTTGAACATATCGCGGTATTCCCCGCATCACATTACGTAGTCAGCCGTGATGCTCTTATGAAGGGCTGCGACGCGATCGAGGAAGAGCTTGAAGAACGCATCAAGTACTTCAAGGGCGAGGACCGTCTTATCGAAGCACAGCGTATTTCCGAAAGGACGAATTTCGATGTAGAGATGCTCAGGGAAACAGGCATCTGTTCGGGTATCGAGAATTATTCGAGACATCTGAACGCACTTCCCGCAGGCGCACCGCCTCTTACACTCATGGACTTCTTCCCGGATGATTTCCTTATCATCATCGACGAGTCCCATATGACGATTCCCCAGATAAGGGCGATGTATGCGGGCGACAGATCGAGGAAGACCACACTTGTGGATTACGGATTCAGACTTCCTTCCGCACTTGATAACAGACCTCTTAACTTCGAAGAATTTGAATCTCATATAGACCAGATGCTCTTTGTGTCCGCAACTCCTTCCGAGTATGAGGCGGAGCATGAACTTTTAAGGGCACAGCAGGTCATCAGACCGACAGGCCTTCTTGATCCTCAGGTTGAGGTGCGCCCCGTAGAAGGACAGATAGATGATCTCATTTCCGAGATAAGGAAAGAGACAGAGAAGAAACACAAGGTGCTCGTCACCACACTTACCAAGAAGATGGCAGAGGACCTTACCGATTATCTTAAGGATGCCGACATCCGCGTAAGATACATGCACTCGGATATCAAGGCTCTCGAAAGAACCAAGATAATCCGTGATATGAGAACCGATGTGTTCGATGTTCTCGTCGGAATCAACCTTTTGAGGGAAGGACTCGATATCCCTGAGATAAGTCTTGTTGCGATAATCGATGCCGATAAGGAAGGCTTCCTTCGTTCGGAGACATCCCTTATCCAGACCATAGGAAGAGCGGCGAGAAACTCCGAAGGCCATGTTATAATGTATGCCGATACGATAACCCGCTCCATGCAGGCTGCGATGGATGAGACGGCAAGACGCCGTGAGATCCAGGAGGCATACAACAAGGAACACGGCATCACTCCTAAGACCATCGAAAAGGCTGTGCGCGATCTTATCAGCATCACCAAGAAGGTCGATCCCGATGAGGTTAAGTGGAAGAAGGATCCCGAATCGATGTCATCAAAGGAACTGCGCGAGCTCATCGCACAGACGGAGAGTGCGATGCGAAAAGCTGCCGCGGATCTGGATTTCGAAAAGGCTGCGATGCTTCGTGACGAACTGTTCGAATTAAAGAGCATGAAATAAATGCAAACAAATGTTCGAAAAACTGTAGACAACCATCCGGGAAAATGATACACTTTATCCGTTGAAAATAAGTGTATTTACAGGCTGCAAGATGCAGCCGGAAGTTGTTTACGGATATGAAAAATGATGTAAAGATACTTCCCCGCAACAGGATCTGTGTAAGGGGAGCTAAGGAAAATAATCTCAAGGATCTCTCGGTGGAAATACCGAGGGATTCTCTTGTTGTTATGACGGGTGTTTCCGGTTCGGGAAAATCATCACTTGCATTCGACACGATATACGCAGAGGGTCAGAGACGCTATATGGAGTCTCTTTCTTCCTATGCGCGCCAGTTCCTCGGACAGATGGAAAAGCCCAATGTCGAATCGATAGACGGCCTTTCGCCCGCGATCTCGATCGATCAGAAATCCACCAATAAGAATCCCCGTTCGACGGTCGGAACCGTTACGGAGATCTACGACTATTTCAGACTTCTCTATGCAAGGATTGGTATTCCCCATTGTCCCGAGTGCGGAAGGGTGATCGAGCGCCAGACCGTTGACCAGATCGTCGACCGCATCATGGAGCTTCCCGAGGGAACCAAGATCATGCTCATGGCACCCGTTGTCAGGGGAAGAAAAGGAAGACATGAGAAGACCCTGGATTCCGCAAGGAAAGCGGGCTACGGAAGGGTACGTGTCGACGGCATCATGTACGACCTTTCCGAGGACATCGTCCTTGAAAAGAATGACAAGCACAACATCGATATCGTAGTCGACAGACTTGTTATAAAGCCCGGCATCGAAAGAAGACTCACGGACTCTGCTGAGAATGTTCTCAAGATCGCCGAGGGTCAGCTCAATGTGGACGTGGTCGGAGGCGAGACGATCTCTTTCAGCACTTCCTATGCATGTCCTTATTGCGGAGTAAGCATTGCCGAGGTCGAGCCCAGAAGCTTTTCCTTCAACAATCCCTTCGGTGCGTGTCCCGTATGCGCGGGCCTCGGATTTAAGATGGAATTTGATGCGGAGCTTATGATCCCCGATCCTTCGCTTTCCATAAACGAAGGTGCGATCATTGCGATGGGCTGGCAGTCCTGTAACCAGGAGGGCAGCTTTGCGAATGCGCTTCTTCAGGCGCTTTCCAAGAGATTTAAGTTCAGTCTCGATACTCCCTTTGAAGATTACCCTCAGAAGATCAAGGACATCCTCATAAACGGAACCGATGTGAGCGTTGACGTGCACTACATCGGCCAGCGCGGTTCCGGTGTATATCCCACCGAATTCGAGGGCCTCGTAAGAAGCGTCGAGAGAAGATACAGGGAGACCTATTCCGAAACGATGAAGGCTGAGTATGAGCAGTTCATGCGCATCACTCCCTGCTCGGAATGCGGCGGAAGGAGACTCAAGAAGGAATCACTTGCGGTAACCGTAGGCGATAAGAATATCTACGAAATGACCACCATGTCGATCGTGGAGCTCAAGTCGTTCATTTCGGACCTTAAGCTCACAAAGCAGCAGGCGTTCATCGGCGAACAGATATTAAAGGAGATCAAGGCGAGAGTCGGATTCCTTGTCGATGTCGGACTTGATTACCTTTCACTTTCGAGAGCAACCGGAACTCTTTCCGGCGGTGAGGCACAGCGTATCAGGCTTGCGACCCAGATCGGATCCGGACTCGTCGGCGTATGCTATATCCTTGACGAACCCAGCATAGGACTCCATCAGAGGGATAATGACAAGCTTCTCGGAACACTGAAAAGACTGCGCGACCTCGGAAATACCCTGATCGTTGTCGAACATGATGAAGATACTATGCTCGCAGCGGATTACATCGTGGACATCGGTCCCGGTGCGGGTTCGCACGGCGGTGAGGTTGTCGCATGCGGCACCGCGGAGGAGATAATGAAATGTCCCGAGTCGATAACCGGTCAGTATCTCTCGGGCAAGAAGTTCATTCCGGTTCCCGCAAAAAGAAGAAAACCCGCAGGCTTCCTTACCGTAAAGGGTGCCGCGGAAAATAATCTGAAAGATATTGATGTGAAGATCCCTCTTGGAATATTCACCTGTGTTACGGGTGTGTCGGGATCCGGAAAGTCTTCACTTGTTAATGAGATCCTGTACAAGAGCCTTGCAAGAAAGCTGAACCGTGCGCATACGATCCCCGGTAAGTGCAAGGGTATCACGGGCGTGGACAAGCTAGACAAGGTCATCTGTATCGACCAGAGCCCCATCGGAAGAACTCCACGTTCGAACCCCGCGACATATACGGGTGTATTCGATATGATAAGGGATCTGTTCGCATCGACCGAGGATGCACGCGCAATGGGATATGCGAAGGGACGCTTCTCCTTCAATGTAAAGGGCGGCCGATGCGAAGCCTGTTCCGGTGACGGCATCATCAAGATAGAGATGCACTTCCTTCCCGATGTATATGTTCCCTGCGAGGTCTGCGGAGGAAAGAGATATAATCGTGAGACACTCGAGGTCAGGTACAAGGGCAAGAGCATCTTCGATGTGCTCGATATGAGAGTGGAAGAAGCACTCAAGTTCTTTGAGAACGTTCCCACGATCAGAAACAAGATACAAACTCTCTATGATGTAGGTCTCGGATATATCAAGCTCGGACAGCCCTCGACAGAGCTTTCCGGCGGTGAGGCACAGCGTATCAAGCTTGCAACTGAGCTTTCGAAGAGAGCGACCGGCAAGACCATTTACATCCTCGACGAGCCCACGACGGGACTTCACTTTGCGGATGTGCATAAGCTTGTAGATATACTTGCGAGACTTGCAGAGGGCGGAAACACCGTGGTTGTCATCGAGCATAACCTTGATGTCATCAAATGTGCCGACTATATCATCGATATGGGACCCGAGGGCGGAAACAGAGGCGGTACGGTCATTGCAGAGGGAACTCCCGAAGAGGTTGCCAAAGTAAAAGAGTCCTATACCGGACTCTATATCAAGAAGATGCTAAAGAAGAAGTGAACAGGGGGAAAAAACAGGGGG
>JAFZWW010000040.1 GCA_017617005.1 Lachnospiraceae bacterium | reverse complement strand
GCATATCATTCGTGAGGGTAACCGCTGATTGATTGGCTACATCCTTATTATACATTATGTCAACCTAAATGCAAGCAGAAAATACCGCCCTGCTGCGACACGAGGTGGGATGAAAAGGCAATATCATAATAACATAGTAGACAGATTATGTAAACCGTAGTATTATAGTGATGAGCATAAGTGAAGATTATGTTAAATCATGTTGGTTAATCCTTTCATTCAATCACGCATTAGGGGCTACACGTTGTAGTCCCTTTTGTGTGCTAAAGTTTGAGAATCATTCTCAATTTGGTTTAGTTAATAGTTAAGTTGACTATATCAAGATGTTTCCTGGGCCAAAATAAAAAACCTTGATTTTATGCGACTTATGAGATATTATGAGACACTATAAGACAAAAAAATATGTAAACGGTTCTCAAATTCAAATTGAGAATTGTTCTCATTTTATTTTGGAGAAAAATATGCCTGCAGGCTCTACTTACAAAACAAAACAGCGTGAGATACTCATTAAATATCTCGAAAAGCATGCCGGTGACCATATCACGGCAGGCGATGTCTGCGAGTATTTCAAGGGTCAGGGCGCATCCATCGGACAGGCTACCGTTTACCGTCAGCTTGAGAAGCTTGTGGATGAGGGGCTCCTCAATAAATATATTATGGAAGCATCCGGTCCCGCATGCTTTGAGTATGTGGGGATGAGGGTTCATAAAAAAGGAAAGACCTGCTTTCATTGTAAATGTGAAAAATGCGGAAAGCTCATACATCTTCAGTGTGAAGAATTAAAAGAGATCGGAAAGCATCTGAGCGAAGAACACGGCTTTAAACTGAATGCAATGAGAACCGTGTTTTACGGTATATGCGATGATTGCAGAAGGAAGGAAGAAGATGCGGAATAAGAACTTAAAATTTCTGCCGGTGATCCTTTCTGCCGTTATGATGCTTGTGATGGTCTTTGCCGCGTTTTATATTGCGGAAGAGACTGTTCATGAATGTTCCGGGGAAGAGTGCCCGGTCTGCGAATGCATACATATCTGTGAAGGTATACTGTATGAGTCACATGGCGCAAAGCTTATCATCATTTCAGCCATGGCAGCTTTCGCATTTGTATGCTTATCCGAAAAAGGATCCGGATCGGGTTTTGCATCAGATACATTGGTTTCGGAGAAAGTACGAATGGATAATTGAGGTTCCTCCGTCTTTATACTTTTATCTGAAATAAACGGAGGCAAATAATAAATGAAAAAGATATTTACATATTTACTTGTTGCGGTCATGATGACCGGAATACTCGGCGGATGCTCATCTTCAAACGGTGCGGCTGCCGGAAAAGAAAAACTGAGCATCGTTGTTACCATCTTCCCCGAGTACGACTGGGTAATGAATGTTCTCGGAGATAATCCCGCGGGAGTAGAGGTGACACTGCTTCTCGATAACGGAGTAGATCTTCACAGCTACCAGCCCACTGTTGATGACATCATGAAGATCGCAAACTGCGATCTGTTCATCTATGTCGGCGGTGAGTCCGATGAGTGGGTTGATGACGCACTCAGTGAAGCTGTAAATAAGGATATGATCGTTATCGATCTTCTTGAGGAACTCGGCGATACCGTCAAGGAAGAGGAAATTGTTGAAGGTATGCAGGAGGAAGATGAGCACGAGCATCATCATGATCATGACGATGAGGACGAAGATGAACACCATCATGATGAAGACGAAGAAGAGGAAGGCCCCGAATATGATGAGCATGTATGGCTTTCACTGAAGAATGCCGCAGTTATCACCGAGAGCATTTCCACAGCACTTCAGACCATCGATTCCGCTAATGCAAACGTTTATGCCGAGAATTCCGCAGCATATATCAAGGAGCTCTCAGCACTCGATGATGAATATACAGAGGCTGTTAAGAATGCTTCCGGCAACACCCTTCTTTTCGGCGATCGTTTTCCTTTCCGTTATATGACGGATGATTACGATCTTCACTATTATGCGGCATTTGTCGGATGCTCCGCAGAGTCGGAAGCAAGCTTTGAGACAATAACTTTCCTTGCGGGAAAGGTTGATGAACTCGGACTTAACTGTGTACTTACCATTGAAGGCAAGGACCACAGTATTGCAGAGACTATAGTGCAGAATACAGCTTCAAAGGATCAGAAGGTTCTTACGCTTGATTCGATGCAGTCTATAACATCCAAGGACATTGCGGACGGCGTAACATACTTATCCGTAATGAGCAGCAACCTGGAAGTTCTGAAAGAGGCTCTTTCGTACTGACAACAGGAGGAATTAAAAATGGCTCTTCTCACCGTTAAAGATTTGGCCGTCGGATACGGATCACAGATCGTTGCGGAAAACATCAACTTTGAAGTTAATACCGGAGATTACCTGTGCATCGTGGGCGAGAACGGATCCGGAAAATCCACGCTCATGAAAACACTTCTCGGTCTTCAAAAGCCCGAAAGAGGTCAGATAATCAAAGGCGAAGGACTTATGGAAAACGAGATCGGATACCTGCCCCAGCAGTCTCCGGTCCAGAGGGATTTTCCCGCATCGGTGAGAGAAGTCGTTCTGTCCGGATGTCAGGGAAGGGGAGGCTTCAGACCCTTCTACAGCGCAGAGGATAAAAAGAGAGCATCCGAAAACATGGAGAAGATGGGAATAACCGATCTTGCTTCAAAATGCTACAGAGAACTGTCGGGCGGACAGCAGCAGAGAGTACTTCTTGCAAGAGCACTCTGCGCGACAAGAAAACTTCTTCTGCTTGATGAGCCTGTGTCGGGTCTCGATCCCAAGGTCACCGCGGAGATGTATGCGCTGATCTCGGAGCTCAATAAAGAAAAAGTTACGATAATAATGATCTCCCACGACATCGGCACCGCGGTTAACTATGCGGACCACATTCTTCATGTCGGAGAGAATGTATTCTTCGGAACGAGGGATGAGTATCTCGGAAGTAAGGCAGGAAAATTCTTCCTTATGATGCAGTCAAGGGATTCGGAACACCCTGTGATGTATAAGCCGAGAAAGACTATGACGAATATGGAGGAAAAGGATAATGGATAAATTAATGCTTGCCCTTCAGTATCCCTTTGTCAGATACGCGATCATAGTCGGCGTGCTCATTGCACTATGCTCATCGCTTCTCGGTGTCACGCTCGTGCTCAAGAGGTTTTCATATATCGGCGACGGACTTTCACATGTCGCATTCGGTGCGATGGCTATCGCAGGCGTTCTTAATCTGACCAACAATATGATAGTCGCAATGCCCATCACCATATTAAGTGCTATACTTCTTTTGAGGACCGGACAGAATGCAAAGATAAAGGGAGATGCTGCGATCGCGATGATCTCTGTCGGTGCGCTGGCATTCGGTTATCTGATCATGAATGTCTTCTCTACATCGGCAAACCTGTCGGGAGATGTGTGCTCCACACTTTTCGGCTCCACATCTATCCTTACTCTCAAGGGCACCGAAGTATGGCTGTGCGCCGTGCTTTCCCTGGTTGTTGTTGTGATATTTATCCTGTTCTACAACAGGATATTTGCGGTAACGTTTGATGAGAACTTTGCCAAGGCTACCGGAACGAAGACAGAAATATACAACCTGATTATCGCCGTCATCACGGCGGTCATAATCGTCCTTGCGATGAACCTTGTCGGATCGCTCCTTATATCCGCACTGGTCATCTTCCCCGCACTGTCGGCAATGAAGCTTTTTAAGAGTTTCAAGAGCGTAACAATCTGCTCCGTTGTTCTTTCGGTTGTATGTGCTCTTGCCGGAATGATTATTTCAATAATCACCGGAACTCCGGTAGGTTCGACTATAGTTGCTGCGGATATGGTCGTATTTGGAATATGCTGTCTTATCGGCAGGTTATGTGAAGGAAACAGATGATGAAAAAGAAAAAACTCATATCTCTTTTAATATGTTTATCATTTCTTGTGACCGGATGCGGTGCAGGCGGAACGGCACAGCATACAGTCGGTCAGGGGTCATCGGTGGATGAAGTATTGCAGGCAGGTATGGCAGAAGCCGATGCACAGAGCGCACAGGGGTTGAGCACCGGAGATGGCAGCGCTGTTACGGCCGGCCCGGACAATTCAGTTCTTTATGATCCCGCCGATGGTATAGCGATTCAGTCTGCAGCGGAAAGCAATCCCCCAGATACCGATGAGATGAAGGAGCTGTATTCTTCGACCGAAGGCGTGGATGTCGATCTTACCGTACTTAATTCCGTAATGACCTACTCCCAGGTTTACGATATATTGATGAATCCCGAGGATTATAAGGGTAAGGTCATCAAGATGGACGGTATGTATGTTTGCAACTTCCCTAAGGAAGGAGAGCAGTTTTACTGTGCATGTATCATTATGGATGCGACCGCATGCTGCTCACAGGGAATAGAGTTCGAACTTGATGATACATACGCATTTCCCGATGATTATCCCGAGTACGAGGATACGATAACCGTCATCGGAACATTCGACACATATATGGATGGCGGATACGAGTATTGCACCCTGAGGAATGCCAGGCTTCTCTGATCCGTATCCTGACACCGGTGCAGAGTATCTAAACATAATAAAGTAATACTTGACAAGTTAGTGCTCTCTAACTATAATGTGAATTGAGTTAGGGGACGCTAACTTTTCTTTTTAATCATCGGTTAGAGGCGACTAACCATATATGATATGGGAGAGAAAAAATGACACAAACAGTTTTGATGGGACTCCTGATACCTTTCTTTGGAACTGCATCCGGAGCGGGATGCGTATTTTTACTTAAGGATAATCTCAAGGATAATGTTCAAAAGGCTCTTTCCGGATTTGCGGCGGGAGTCATGG
>JAFZWW010000039.1 GCA_017617005.1 Lachnospiraceae bacterium | reverse complement strand
TTAACTTAGTGCATGAATTCGATTGACTTAAGCGAAGGTGTTCCGCCGCCGGTATATTTGATATACAGAGCATTGACTCCGGTGATATAGGGAAGAGTGCACTCGTATGCGGTCCAGATATTTGAACCTTCTCCCTTGATGGTTCCGAGCACTTCACCGTCAAGTGATGTCCTTATCTCGAATTCTCCGTTGTAATAAGCTCTGGTTTTGATCCTGAGTCCTTTGACATTCTTCATGTCAAAATACTTAAAGCCTATAACGGTATTGTTTACGATACCCTTTATGTAGGAAGGAGCAACCACATCATCGCCTCCCTGCTGTACGACTCTGGGGCAGTTCTCCTCAATGTACATCTTGTGCTCATCGGTAAAGATATTGCATGCGATGTATGCGGGATACTCACCGATGTCCGAAAGAGGTCCGCCGTTAAGTCCGCAGGATGTGATCTCAACCTGGGGAATATGTCCGTCTTCGGTAAATCTGATCTTCTCTGCACATCCCTGCCTTGAGAACCATGTTCCGTTGGTATGTCTGTGATAGAAGATGTACCAGTCATCACCTATCTGTACGATGCTTCCGTGGTTATTTCCGCCGAATGCACTTGCATCACCGGGCTTTTTGTAACCTCCGATACCGATATCGTTATTGCTTACAATAACTCCGGCATAGGCGTAAGGTCCGGTCGGTGAATCGGACATTGCATAGCAGAGCTCGTGCATAACCTGTGATGAATAAATGAAATAATACTTTCCGTTTCTTACGCGGATAGAAGGAGCTTCGAAGAAGGCATGTCCTTCATAACCTGTTCCTTCACTGTACTGTGCTCCGGGTGCGATGAATTCGGGACCTCTCTTGATCGTGAGCATATCGGGGCCGATAAGAGTGAGCATTGCACCGTGTCTTGACTTATCACCGTGTCCGCAGAAACCGGTGAAGAGATAAGTTGTGTCACCCTCTGTAAGAACTCCGGGATCGAACTGAGGTTCATCGCCTACTTTTTCGCCGAGGCGGGTTCCGTCTTCATAGTGAACGTATCCGATGAATTTGAAGGGGCCGGCGGGCTTGTCGCTGACCGCAACAGATACGACGCATACCTTATCAAGTACATAATAAATATAGTATTTGCCATCCGGTCCTACGGTAACATCGGGAGCGTAGAGGCACATATGTCCGTCTTTGTTGAGAGGATCCTCGGTCTTGGAAAGACTTATACCTTCGTATCTCCAGTTGCCGAGATCGTTAATATTAGCTGACCATGCAACATAATCGCCGAGACAGAAGGTCTCTCCGCCGTACAGGTCGTGTGATCCGTATACGTAAATCCTGTCTCCGAATACATAGGGCTCACCGTCGGGAATATACTCCCAGCTGGGAAGATAAGGGTTGACTGCCTGCTTACGGGTATTCTGTCTGATTCCGCCTTCAAATCCCGGAGCGGCACCGTAGCCCATGAATTCCATCTCATTGCGTGCTTTGTCGGTGTAGGTATTCCATTCGGGTAAAGGAAGACCGTCAGAGCCGAGTCCGTTGGGATTACCCGTCTTGATGAAGTTTACGAAATAATCAGCCATCTGGCGGGCGAGATCGAAATGTCTTCCTTTATAAGGTCTGTGGCATTTCTTGATGGTGTCAAAGAAGAACCAGAGATCGCAGGAGTGGAAGGTTCCGGGGAAAGGATCGACATCTGCACCGTCACCGGGAATATCGGGATCGAAGCGGTAATAATAGAATCTCTGGTCGGGAGCATTCTTTTCCGCATCAAGGAAGGTGTCCTTGACAGACTTTTCTACGGTATTGAGTCCGTTCATTATGAATTCGTCGGTTGTGTTTCCGGCGATGATCGGTACATCTGCACACTGTCTGTCCACGATCCTCTGTCTGGGATCTCCGAGTGAGAACTTTCCGTCCTGAATGGGAGCGAACATTCCGTTCTCAGCCCTGAACTTGGCATACGCATTGATGATGGTATCAGTATCTATCTTACGTGCTTCCTCGATTGTTGATACACCGAGCTTTTCAAGGAACTTTGCACCCTTTTCCTCAGCCATCTCAAGAGTCATTGGCTTGAAGAGATTGTCGTCGAAATACTTGGGGCTGATGAATCCGCTGAATACTGCAGCACCTTTGATGATATTAAAATTATCTTCGTGAGCGAGCTGGTTCTGTACACTTGCTCCTCCTGCCGACTGACCTGCGATGGTGATCTTCTCGGGATCTCCTCCGAATGCGGCAATGTTTTCATATACCCAGTGAAGTCCTGCCTTCTGATCGAGGAGACCGAAGTTTGCGGGATGCTCGGGATCTGCGGTTGAAAGCTCGTGGTGGCAGAGGAAACCGAATGCGGCAAGTCTGTATGCAACGCTGACAACGATTATTCCTCTTTTTGCGAGAGCTTCTCCGTTGAATTCCATCTCGGCGGTGTATCCCCACTGGAAACCGCCGCCGTAATACCATACGAGAACGGGAAGCTTTTCATCTTTGCTCTTGGCGGGTGTCCATACGTTAAGGTACAGGCAGTCCTCACTCAAAGGGATATCGGCATCAACGTGCCACTCCCTGCAATATATGTCCGTTCCGACTCCGGGCTGATCCTGTGCGGATATGGGGCCGAAATCATCACATAAAAGCTCGCCTTCCCAGTTCTCTACGGGCTGGGGAGCCTTCCATCTGTTTTCTCCGACGGGAGGTGCCGCAAAAGGAATTCCCTTATATGCGGTTATTCTGGGATCGTTCCCCGCGATTCCACGTAATTTTCCGTTTTTTACTTCAGTTGTTCTCAGCATAGTACCCTCCAACATAAATTTGTTCGAAACACTCTTTGATTATATAGGATTTTTGGGGCAAATTCTTGTCAAAAATTAGCATATTTTTTGTATTTTTGTGTTCTGAAAGGAATGACAAAAAATGGTATAATACACGGGTGGATAAATTGATCGAAAAATTGAAAAACAGGAAAGTGGTCACCATTTTCGTTATTGCACTTTTACTGATCGCATGCCTGATATTCCTGTTTTGGTATATGCGCAAGCCTTCACCCGACGGACCGACCGGATATTCCGTATCCGGACCTATTTACGGAGTGGGTACGACGGATGTTTCGGCGGGAAATAACAGCCTCAGTGATTTAGGGGTTGGGAACGTTGATATAAACTCCGTTACCGGATTTACGACTGATCAAAACGGCGATGCAGGTTCGACGGATATTCAGGATGGTGCTGAGTCTTCCGGTGATCACTTAGATGTACTGTCCGATATATCCGGTAATACGGAAGAAGTTACCCCGGCTGATGATCCTTTGAACACCGATCCTCAGACACCTTCTGATCCCATCGATGCTTATATTGCCTCGATGACCCTTCATGAGAAGGTCTGTCAGATGATAATTGCGACTCCTTCCTCACTTACCGGTGAAAGGAAACCCAAAAGCGCGGGAATTCTTTTGCAGAATGCGCTTTCTGCTTACCCCGTGGGCGGACTTATCTTCGACGGCGGTAATATCTCGGGCTCCGAACAGCTGAAAAAATTCCTGTCCGATGCGCAGAGTTATTCCGAAATCCCCCTTATCCTCACGCTTGACGAGGAAGGAGGAAGGGTGACCAGGCTCCAGAATACCGTAGGGACCACACACATCGGTCCGATGTACGAATATCATGATCAGGGTGCGGGTATTGCTTTTACCAACGCAATGGTGATTGCCATAGATATCAAGTCATATGGCTTCAATATGGATCTTGCTCCCGTTGCAGATGTCTGGTCGAATCCCGCAAATACGGTTATCGGAGACAGGGCATACAGTACAGATTATAATGAGGCTTCCGAACTGGTATCATCCGCGGTACTTGGATTTCATTCACAGGGAATTCCATGCTGTCTGAAACATTTTCCCGGGCACGGCGATTCTTCCGAGGACAGCCATTACGGTGCGGTTTATGTTTATAAGCCTCTTGCCGATATAAAAGCGGAGGAATGTCTTCCTTTTTCTGCGGGAATAAATGCCGGAGCCGACTGCGTGATGATGGGACATCTGATCGTGAGCGAGCTCGGGGATGATCCGGCGCTTTTTTCGCAGACACTTATTCAGGGTGTTCTGAGAGGTGAGCTCGGATTTAACGGTATAGTCATGACCGATTCTCTTCAGATGAAAGCAATGACCGATTATTACGGAGTCAGTGATATTGCTGTCAGATCCGTAACAGCAGGCTGTGACATTCTTCTTATGCCGTCCGATGTTCCGTTCACGGTCAAGGCGATAGAGGATGGCGTTGCCGCAGGTACGATCTCCGAATCGAGGATCGATGAGAGCGTTCACAGGATCATTGCTCTCAAGGTTAAATACGGCATCATGGAATTGTGATTTTTCTGTGACTTTTGATTTATATGCATCAGTATCTGATATATTGTTTTGTGGCGGATGAGGGGCCTTTCGAATATGGAAAAAGAAAGAGTAACGGCGCTCGGATATGAATTTGCCTGTCTGGATGATGCCATTTTGGCGCAGTCCGAGATGAAGAAGATAGACTATCTCAAGTCGCATCTTGATAAAGGCGATGCCCAGACCGTTAAGGCACTCTATGATAAGGCTATCGATGAGAAGTTTTTCAAGACTCCCGTCGGAATAGCTTTTCTTACCGAGATGAGGGAATACCTTATAGATGTACTCGATTATTCCGAGGAAGAGGTTCAGGCGATCCCTCTGTATATGTTCTACGACACAACCAAAAAGAGTGACATAGCTGAGGATGATAAAAAGAAAAAGAAAGAACCCGTAGGACTTCTTTTTATCTCGGTCGTACTGAATATTGCACTTATCGCCGGCGTGATCTGGATGTTCTGGATTGCGACCCATACCGATAATCCGAATATTTTGAATTATGAGACGGTTCTTACGAACAGATATGCATCGTGGGATCAGGAACTGACCGAGCGTGAAAGACAGGTCCGTATGATGGAAAGGGAGCTCGGCATCGAAGTTGAGAGCACGGTCCTTTCCGAAGAAGAATGAAATGGATAAGATCAAAATATTAATGGCAGATGATGAAGAGCGTATGAGAAAGCTGGTCAGGGATTTTCTTACCAGGGACGGTTTTGATGTCATCGAATGCGCAAACGGACTTGATGCCGTCGATACTTTTGAAGCAGATCCTTCCATATCGCTCATCATCATGGATGTGATGATGCCTGTTCTCGACGGATGGGCTGCCGTGGAAGCAATCAGGAAGAATTCCAAGGTTCCTATCATCATGCTCACGGCTAAGTCCGAGGAAAAGGATGAATTAAAAGGCTTTTCACTCGGAGTCGACGAATATATCTCCAAGCCCTTTTCACCCAAGATACTTGTTGCAAGAGTCAATGCACTTCTGAACAGGGTCAATCCCGATGCGTCCAGGAATAAAGAACTGATTGCCGGAAGCATTACGATGAACAGGGCTTCGCATACCGTGAGCGTTGAAGGCAAGCCGATAGAACTTTCGGTCAAGGAATTTGACCTTCTTGAATATTTTATTGAGAACAAGGGCATTGCGCTTTCGAGGGAGAATATTCTGAACAACGTCTGGGATTATGATTATTTCGGTGAAGCCCGTACCATTGACACCCATGTCAAAAAGCTCCGTGCCAAGCTCGGAAAAGATGCCGGAGATATGATCAAGACCATTTGGGGCATGGGTTATAAATTCGAGGTCTGAAATTGTCGGAAGAACAGTTAAGACAATCCAAAGTCCGTTTTCCTTTGAGATGGCAGTACACGCTCTGCTTTGCATCCGTAATGGCTGTCATCATTCTGATTACCATTCTTTCGTGTTCCTTCTTTTTACCGGACTTTTATGAAAAAGAAAAAATAAAGGTCATCAGAAGCGCATATGATGAGCTTGTTTTCGCATATGATTCAAAGCTTCTCGACGACAGTGATTATCTGCAGGAAAAACTTGATGATCTGTCCGTGAGTAATGACATCTCGGTCGTTATGATCAACAACGAATCCGTGCTCCGTTATTCATCAAGGAGCGGAGAACGTGACCTTGAGATGATTCTTATCGGAATGATCCTCGGCGTTAAAAGAAATATAGAAGTCTGCGAAGAGATCGAAATGACCGACGATTATTCTCTCTGCAAGATAACCGAGAACGGTAATACATTTCTCGAAATGTTCGGACGCATTGGGGGAAACTATTCATTCCTGATAAGGACACCGATCGAGAGCATACAAACCTCCGCTTATTATGCGAGCAGGTTTTATCTGATCCTCGGATTCTGCGGTATCATTGTCGGCTCGGTGATCATCTTTGTGATCTCAAAACGAATATCAGATCCTATTCTCAGACTCAGTGACATTTCCGCAAGGATGGTCGATCTTGATTTTGAAGCCAGATACTCCGGCAAAGAAAAAAATGAGATCGGTCTTCTCGGAAACAATATTAATACGTTGTCCGAATCGCTCGAAGAATCCATATCCGGACTCAAGACCGCAAATAATGAACTCATGCGCGATATCGAAAAGAAGAACATCGCCGCAAAGGAACACAGCGAATTTATTTCAAATGTTTCCCATGAATTCAAAACACCAATATCACTTATTCAGGGTTATGCCGAAGGCTTGAAAGAAGGAGTGATCGAAGATCCTGAAAGCAGGAACGGATATCTTGATGTGATCCTTGATGAAACTTCGAAGATGAACCGTATGGTAGGTGAACTTCTGAATCTTGAGAGGATCGAAAGCGGAGATGATGTCATCGAGATGGAAAGGTTCGATATCCATGAGATGATCGATACGTTTTTAAGCTCTGCGGGAAAGCTTGCTGAAGATGCCGGTGCAAGGATCGAATGGAATGAAAAATGCGGAAACTATGTATGGGGAGATCCTTATATGGCAGAGACCGTTTTTTCCAACTATTTCAGTAATGCTGTTCACTATTGCAAGGAAACGCAAGCAGGAAAATATATAAGGATAAGTTTCGAAAATCATGATAAAATACTTAGGATATCTGTGTTCAACACGGGTGATCCGATCCCTGAGGATATAATGCCCAGAATATGGGATAAATTCTACAAAGCGGATAAAGCCAGGACGAGGGAATACGGCGGAAGCGGAGTGGGATTATCGATAGTCAAAGCGGTTCAAAGATCCATTGGGATGGACTACGGAGTTTTCAATACGGAAGACGGAGTCACCTTCTGGTTTGAAATGGAATCCAAATAAATGAGGTAGTATATGAAACTGACATTTTACAACGAAGTAATACAGTTTGATTATGAACTCGGAACCCTGATGAAGGCATCCGAAGATCCGATGTTCACTTCATATCTTTCCAATATCAAGAATGATATTCAGAATAATCCCGGACGTGTTCCCGTATACAGACAGCAGGTCATTGACAATTATTCGGTATATGCCGACAAGATGAATAAACTCGGGTGCCCCGTTGAGAGATTCTTCTTTAAAGCGATTTACGGAGATATGGAAGCTCCCGAGATCAAGAACTCTGTATTTGGCAAAGCTCCGGAAGAACCTGCGCAGAGTCCTCAGTCTGCTTCGGCTGAAACCGGATCTGTTCCTTCGGATGCCGGATATGCAGATGGATCCGCAGATGAATATGTCGAAGAATCTACAGAACACTATGCTGACGGAACGGCAGATGAGTTTGAGGAAGAGAATATAGCAGACACATCTGAAGATATGGCAGCTGAAAATTTTGTTGAAGATCTAAACGTGTCTGCAGCATATGTTCAGCCCGCGGCTTTCGATCCCTACACCGGCAGACCATTAAATCAGCCTGTTCATAATAATGATGTTTCATCGGTCGTCACTTCAAAGAAAACCGAGTTTGCGGTCGGTGCAATAGTAATGTCGATCATCGGATCGGTTTTCCTTCTTACCGGTCTTGTATATTTCTCGATCAACTTCCTTGATACATTTGCACAGGGTATGGTCATGTACCTTGTCTGTGCGATAGTTCTCTGTGTTTCCGAATTTGTCATCAGAAGGATCGTTCCCAAGCTTTCCGCCGTATTTACCGCGATAGGCATCAGCGGTGTATTTCTTACGACCATAGTTAATTACAAATCTCTTGAAAACTTTAATCTTCCCGTTACGGCGATAATACTCGGGGTATGTGCGGTTCTTGTGTGCTTCTTCGGTTATATCAGAAAGAGCCAGCTTTATTCGATCATTGGATTTCTTGCCGCATTTATCTCGTCCATTGCCATCGGAAGTCATGTTACACCGACGGAATTCATTGTAATTACCGTATGCACGCTGATCATTTCTTCACTGTGGCTTCTTTTCCCCGTTGAGAAATATATCAGCGCGGTCACACCGGTCATGCTCGGTGCCGAAGTCATTTATATGATCGCATGTTCATTATTCACGATCGATTCGGATTCGAATTTCACCAAGAATTTTATTAAACTGATTTTCTATGTCTGCAGCATGACTGTCATCAATTTTGTTTTCTATATCAATACAAGACGCTGCAGGAAGAACGGTGATAACAACGAAGTTGTTACTGTCTTCAACATCATCATCTATTGCATTGCGGTATTCTATTGTTCATTTGCATGTCTTTTCAACATAAGTGCGTTCCGGGATCTTACCGATGCTGAAGAGATCATTCTTGGTCTTGTTATCTATTTTATCCTTGTGATCCCCCAGGCTGTATTTACTTATCTTCTCAGGGAAAAGCAGGATTCCGGATTCACTATCCTGTATATTTCTTCCCTTTCCATGGGACTGATACTTCTTTTCGGTGTTCATAACGTCATCCTTCAGGCGGTTCTTCTTATGGCTGTCTGTCTTGTATCCAGGTTTATGACGAAATATGAAACCGTTAACAAAGCGCTGAAGATAACGGATGTTGTGATCCAGGCATTTATTATGTTCTTTGCCATCTGCTTTGCGTTGTCTGCAGATTATAAGGCTGCTGATTATATCGGATTACTGATCCTGATCGCAGGTTTTGCCGCAAGTATATTTATAGGATTCGGTTTCCTCAATATCATTCAGATCTTTTCCGTATTGGCAATAACGCTTATTCTTGGCGTAGTTACCAGGGAAATGCCCGATGGTCTTGGACAGGCGCTCGGCCTTGGTGTTGTACTTCTTTTCACATTTCTCATAAACTATATAAAGAGGATAAAAGGAAGAAACTTCGTTGTATTCAACTGGTTTGCGCTCATCTGGTCCTTGATCCTGCTGATCTCCGGATCGCGTATTGATTTTTCGGCAGAGGGAATCCTTATATTCTCTATCGGAGCGGTGTTCGGACTTGCCCTGGTGATACTACTTATGAACAAGGAATACGGAATGCCTTTCTGCGGCAAGTACATAATGATCCCCGCATATCTTACCTTTATTTCCTTCCTGGTCCCTCTTGAGAGCGGATTCGTGCTCAGCATTATCCTTATGGCCATTGCGGTCATAAGTGTCATCATTGGCTTTGTATTAAAGGAAAAATCGATAAGGGTATACGGACTTATACTTTCCATCGTGATTTGTGCTAAAATAGCATTGATAGACTTTGTTGCGATAGGTGATGTAAAATCCAAAACTATAATGTATATTCTTGTCGGAGCTCTTGCTCTTGCGATAGGATGTATATATATGGTTCTTGAAGCCAGAGAAAGTAAGGCTGCCAGGATCGCAGCAGCACAGAATCAATATGTACAGACGGGTTATGCACAGGCTCAGGCACAGTACGTTCAGCCTCAGCAGGCTCAGGCTCAGTATGTTCAGTCCGGGCAGGTACAGCCCGAATATAATACTTCTGTAGAGGGGAATACAGAGAATAAGGAACTTTATGAAGAGAACAAAACTGTTTAAACTTATTTCGCTTTCGATCTGCTGCGTACTCTTTTTCGGCGGATGTAAATCTGAGATCGCAGAGATGACTGATGAGCAACAACAGCAGGTGGGAGAGTATGCCGCATTTTCACTTCTCAGGTATGATGCGGAGCACAGAAGCCGCCTCGTTGATTACTCTGAGGTTATTGCCGCTGATGAGGCTGCAAGGATAGCTGCTGAGGAAGCCGCTGCGGCCGAACTTGCCAGACAGACCGAGACCGGTGAGAATGATGACGAGACTCTTGATGCCGACGGCAATCCCGTTGAGATCATCGATAACACCACAGACACCGGTGAAGGCTATGTCAGTGATACGATGGAAGATTTCCTTGAGCTTCAGTCCGGATTACTTCTTTCATATAAAGGATATACCATTCAGTCTTCCTATCCCGAGGATGCGGATGTTTCCGATTACTTTGTTGTTGAAGCAACATCCGGAAAGAAATTCCTGGTCCTTTGGTATTCACTTTATAACGGATCCGGTACAAGTTCCGACATCAACTTCCTTTCGGACAATATCTCTTTTAAGTGTAAGGTTAATGATGAAGTTACCGCGACCGCACTTGTAACCATGCTAGGTGATGATATGTCCACACTTCAGGTTTCGCTTAGGGATAATGAAGAGATTGATTGTGTTCTGATATTTGAGATCGATCAGGAAGTTGCATCGAATCTTGATACCATCATACTCAAGTTATCCAAGCCCGGTGCAGACTGGCAGAGAAAGTTATCATAAGTAATTATATAATTAGAGCAGGTTCACATGAACCTGCTCTTTTGTTATGTCTGTATATTTCTGATGTCTGTACTTTATCTTTTCCTTGCTATCTGCCACTTGATAACTGCGGCTCCGATTATTATCACATACCCGATAAGACTGTATATATCAGGGAACTCATCCAGGAATATCATTCCGAGACACGCCGCAAATATGACCTGGGTATAATCAAATACCGATATATCTTTAGCCGGTGCATTCTGGTATGCGGCTGTTATGTTGAACTGTGCTATCCCGGCGCTTACACCTGCGGCTATAAGGCAGCCCCATTGAGCGATCGACATTGGATGCCAGTCGAATATAAGGAACGGTCCCGTTATCAGACATGAGAACAGCGAGAAGTAGAATACTATCGTTTTGCCGGGCTGTCCCGTTTTTCCCATCTTGTGGACGAATGCATATGCGGCTCCGGCACCGAACCCTCCGTACAATCCGACAAGTGCGGGGATCGAAGCAAGCCCCACCGACGGCTTTATGATGAAAAGAGAACCTATGAATGCGATGGCGACACATGACCAGTCTATCGCAGTAGGTATTTCTTTCATAATGAAGTAGCTGACTATTATCGCAAAGAAAGGAGAGAGCTTGTTGAGCATGTTCGCATCAGCGATGCCCAGCCTGTCTATTGCCCAGAAGTTAGCGATCATTCCGCTTGTTCCGAACAGACATCTCATAAGGAGTGATACTCCGTTTCCTTTTCTTACCGAGAAGCCTATCTTGTTCTTTACTATTGCACCGGTTGCAACGAACAGAGCAAAGAAGTTTCTGAAGAAAGTCTTCTGCATTGTAGGCAGTTCGCCGGATATTCTTACGAAGAAAGTCATCAGTGAAAAGAAGAGCGCGGCAGTCAGAAGATGGAGTATTGCCTTTCTCAATCTTGTTCCCGATATGGGTGCATCCTGTGATGCGCCTGTATATGTGACGGACTTAATGTCTGTGTTTGTATTGTTTGTTTCCGTGTTCATTGTATCTGATAATAACACAAATATATAAAGTAACAGTGATACATTTTGCTCAAGTCTGAGTGATGAAAAGTATATGTGTTTATGCTGTTTTCACAAGCATGAAATTTTTTATTTTTTCTTGTTGACATCGATTTTTCACTGTGATATTTTATATAGGCTGTCGCTTGAGACAGCACATAAGTTCCTTGATAATTCAATACTAATGCATCCCTGAAAAATTCCTATTAAAAGATGTAGAAATACATCCCCGGGACTCGAAACCGGGATAGAAATATTCAGAGAACAAAAACCTAGTTCAGTAGATATGGATTCAAAAAGCCAGTTTTAACTGACTACGGACAAACTATAATTGAGAGTTTGATCCTGGCTCAGGATG
>JAFZWW010000038.1 GCA_017617005.1 Lachnospiraceae bacterium | reverse complement strand
TGGAGCTTCTTCTGACCGAGAGAAACAGAGAAACAGGGGGACGGTTCCGGTGTTTCAATGCTGAAACATCGGAACCGTCCCCCTGTTTCTTTTTCTTCTTCTCAGATGAGTTTACGGATATGAAGGATGTTCTGTCCGTCCTTATATTCGTACTCGATGCTGTCCATGCTCTTTTTGACCATGAATATTCCGAGTCCGCCGATGCCGCGCTCCTCTGCGGAAAGAGTGATATCGGGGTCCTCCTTTGCAAGAGGATCGTAAGGAATGCCGTGATCGATGAAGGTTATCGATATTGCGGGAGGATCCTTTTCAACCTCGACACGTACGGTAGCCGGACCGGTATCGGGCTTATACGCATAGTGGGCGATATTGACGAAAAGCTCTTCGACCGCGATATCTATCTGGGTATGGATCTTGACGGAACATTCAAGCTTTTCGATCTCTTCGTCAACAAACTGAAGGACCTGATCGAGATTTTCAACCAATGCTTCAATGTTTAATTCCCGCATATCTTACTCCTTTCCGGATCCCAGGTACTTGAATCCAAGCATTGTAATATCATCAAACTGAGGTGCTTCTCCTACGAACAGATCGATGTCGGAACGCACATTTTCGAGCATTGTCTGGGGATCCGCATCGGGATTCTTGTTGAGCGCCCCGAGCATCCTGTCGATACCGAAGAGCACATCATCCGCTCTTGTGGCTTCGGTGACACCGTCTGTGTAAACATATAGGCTGTCTCCGGGATTGAGCAGGAACTCATGCTCCTTGAACTTTATTCCCGGAAGGGTTGCAACCGCGGGTGAGTGACGGTACTTGACCAGTTCGAACTTGCCGTCCTTCCTGCGGATAGCGGGATGCTCATGGCCGGCGTTTGCGGCATATCCCTTACCTGTTGAGATCTGGATGATCGCGAACCATACGGTTACGAACAGCTCAGCTTCATTACCTTCTCCGAGCTGATCGTTGGCATACGACAGAACCTCTGCGGGAGATCCGCCCATCTGAGCCCTGTTCTTGATGAGGGTCTTGGCAATGACCATGAACAGTGCCGCAGGAACTCCCTTACCTGACACGTCTGCCATGACAAGACCGATATGATCGTCATCGATAAGGAAGAAGTCATAGAAGTCTCCGCCGACTTCCTTGGCGGGACTCATGGAAGCATACAGATCGAACTCCGTCCTTTCGGGGAATGCGGGGAAGATCCTGGGAAGCATGTCAGCCTGTATCTGCGTAGCGACATTGAGCTCCGCTCCGATCCTCTCCTTCTCCGCGGTTATCTTGGTAAGGTTTGCTATATACTCGTTGATACCGATCTCCATAGCGAGAACGCTCTCGGCGAGCACCTGTATCTCGTCACGGTTACGGATCTTTTTGAGTTCCTGTGATACCTCATTCTCATTCTCAACGAAGTATGCGGCTTCATGGGAAATGAGCTTGATGGGTTTGATGAGTGCATTTACAAGTATTACAGCGGTAAGGATAAAAAGAATTACCGAAATGATACATACAATGACCAGCACGATGAAGATGTACTGGTTAACATCCGACTGAAGCGTACGCATCGGAGTTTCGACAGCCGCAAATGCGATGGTCTTGCCATTATTGACTATCGGGTAGACCGCGGTGATGTTGTATCCGTAAGTACCCTCCGTAATATAATATCCGTCATAAGGGATACCGGATCTGTATGATATACGCGCACCTTCGATATAATCGGGAAGAATGGGGCTCTTATCTCCGAGGAAGAATCTGTACTCCTCCATCGGATATGTATCAAATATGTAGCATATGGGATTCCATGTACCGTTTTGAAAGCTCTCCGGCGTGTAGGCATCCAGCTCTTCAAGATTGATGACACCGACAAAGATATCATTGACGTCCATGCCCTCTCTCATATCAAGAAGGATCTCAAGTATTTCCTGATAGTGCTCGGAATTGATGATCTCCTGGATCTCCTCGGCACCTTCTCCGGTGGTATTGTACCTGTATGAAAGTTCACCCCACGCTTCCAGCTCTTCCTTGTCATCAAAGAGAAGCTCTACGGACTTTGCTATCTGATATCCGATATCATTATAGTGTCTGTAGATTGAATCGCGGTATGTCTTGATACCGACAATGATCGAACCTGCGGTAACAAGTGCGACGAACACCGCAAGTCCCAGGATCAGTCTTCCGGTCAGTCCTGTGATGAAAATCTTCTTGTCTTTCATTTCTGTTCTACCCACTTTCTGTATACTTGATAGGTGAATCCCTGATTGGCAACGTGATTAGGTTTTTTGTGACCGCCGGCAAGTCCTATCTCCCTAAGGACATTACCGTATGATCCCGGCTTCATCAAAAGCACCTGGGGCTTTCGTATGTAATCCATCTGTCTGAGATCCGCATAATCCGGATTAAACTCCGATAGCTTTTCATCCAGCCGGTTCGAGATTTCCGGACTGTACCCGAGCTTTCCTTTGGAAGATACGGCAACTATAAAATATCTTCCCGGAGCAATGTCATGCTCTATTCCGATCGTCCATTCCGAGATGCCGTTATCATTATCAAGTCCGGATATCGCTTTTTCGATCAGATGGATATCCATCTTTTCACCGGCTATGTTAAGCGTCTGGGAGCTGCGCATTACAAACTCGAATATAGGTGACTTGCCGAGGAATCCCTGAACCCTGAGCACATCCTCCATAACATATCTGTACAGTCCCGAGAAATTGGTGATGACCGGTTTATAGCATTTGCCTATCTCCAGTTCCAGAGGAAGAAGCGTATCCTCTCCTCCGTCAACGGGAAGGTATTCGTAGAACGCCGTCTCCGGCATCATTACATAATTGAAATCGTTATCTTCGACTGCGGTTCCCATATAACACTCGGATGCGCAATATGCCAGATAATAGTACTGTGCATCTCCGATATATGCCCTGAGTGTTTTGTCCTCCGCAAAATACGACCTGTTACTTACACCGCTCACGAGCTTCAGTTTAGGCCACAGCTTTTTCGCTATTCCGAAGGCTCCTCCCATACAGAGGGTTCTGACCTCGCTCAGTCTGTCATTGCTGACAGGAAGCGAAAGCAGGTAATTTCTTATATCCTCCGGGATCTTATATCCGTCCGGTATACGGCGCTTTGTCATCGCGCTCAGCACCTCTTCCCAGAACTCTTCCAGATATGTGAAGAAAATCAGGAGGTCATACAGGAAGATGCTTTCAATGACTGTTATGTCAGGTTCCGCAAATCCGACCCAGAGTTTTACGAAGAGCCTGTCTCCGAGAGAATCGGAGAAAAGGGTTTTGAATCCTCCCGCAAAATGTGTTTCGTCAAGTTTTCCTTCCTCGTACAGATATCTGAACAGTGCCTCGGAAAGAAGAAGATCCTTCGTCGATTCCTTTGAAATGTCCGTCCTGAATGTGTTTATTACAAATCTCTTGCCGCCGAACTCTTTTAATATCTCTTCCTGACGGTATCCGACCGCATTCCCGTATCGTCTGAACGCTTCGGAGGTTACGGGGATATTCTTGGCGACTCCCTCCGTTCCGGATGTACGGCAGTAATTGACCACAGGATACGATGTCAGTACATTGCCTTTTCCGCCGAGCATGGAATCCACATAGCCGCGGAAAGGCTCGTAATGCGAAAGAGGAAGCTTTCTTCTGTATTTGTCTATACTGTCGATCGTTTCAAAACCGTTGAGTTTTCCGAATGCGGTATCCTTGTTGTCCCGCATCAGAGTCATCAGATTGTTCCGGTTGATCTCATCCGCATGAAAACAATCTTCCTCAAGCCGATGCCAGTATTCTGCATTATCAAAATGCATAAATCCCCCCTGGATTTTATTTATGTTTCTGCAGTCTTGGCTTTAATTCCCTTTTACAAAAGAATGATTATAGTGTTCATGCCGAGTGTATAGCTGTGATGAACATAGGTAGCCGTCTTTTCGAGCATACTTATTCCCATATAGAAATCCTCATCCTCATCGACATGCTCGAAAGGATTGTATCTTTCCCCGGCGCAGCGTATGCGCACCCCGGTGGTTTCCTCAAGCGCAAAACTTCTCATATCGATGGTCTTGAGATTCGAATTGCTTTTCTGGATCATTACGGTAAGAAGCTCTTCAATGGCGAGTCCCATACGGTAGATATTCTTCTTATCCATATTGTTGGCCTGACAGAATTCCTTGATCCTCTCGCTTGCATCACAGACACTTTCGATATCTGCGGCAACGGAATAATCCAGAACCTTGTTTTCCCTCTCAAGGTGATCGTCCAGAAGCAGCATTCCCGAAAGAGGAACCTTGCCGCTCTTACTCCCGGCCGAGATGACCACAACGATCAGCCATGTGAGAATGATCGAAAAGAGCGCCGATACCGGAAGGAAATTCCACAGATAAAGTTCGCTTCTGATACCGTAAAAGATAAGGACGGCGATTGGGAATACCAGTCTTCTCATGGCGGTGATGAAATTGGAAAGACCGATCCGTCCTGACGTATTAAAATATACCGACCATATGGTTGATATAACGTTGGCAAGCACCGACAGGGAAAGTGCAAGGAGCGGAAGTGCAAGATCCTCGGGAGAATTGAAAAGCATCTCCAGCGGCCTGTGCAAAAGAATGAGAGCCACTCCGAAGATCATGCTCATCACAAAAGCGACAACTATCTCTATCTTGAAAAGAACACGTATGCCTGTGTTTTCATGAGCCGCATAATAAACACCGGTCATGGGTGCCGCAGCCTGCGGTATACCGGATACTATTATCAGAGACAGCTCCGACAGTGTGTTCAGTATCGCCCAGACGGCAGCTCCGCTCACGCCTGCGAACTTGAGTATCAGGGCATTGATCACGAGCAGTCTTATCGCATCATAGAAATTGCCGAGTGCGGTCGGACTTCCGAAACGGATTATTGATCCCGTGCCCTTAACACCAATCAGCTTCGGTGAGAACCTGTAATCCGAACCTTTCCTGTTCAGACATGCAAAACCGTAAACACATGCTGCCAGTGTTGAAATGACGCTTGCGATCGCCGCACCGGTTATACCCATCGGATAAATGAAGAGGAGAACCGCATCCAATATCGTATCAAGGCTCACCATGATGAATGTCATCATGGTTATCTCCTTACGCTTTCCGGCAAGCTGAAGATAGAAAACCGGAGAATACAGCATCATGAAGGGAAGCGATCCCAAAAGGGATACATATATATACTGATAGATATATTCGTTTAAAAGGCTTCCCTGTGCGAGCAGATCGGACAACGGTCTGCAGAAAAAAGCAAATGCGGAAAAAAGCACTCCGCAGATAAGGGTAAGAGTCAGTGAACTGTGATAATACCTTACGGCGGACTTGATATTCTCCTTACCCGCTTCACGTGCGGAAAGCAGACTTCCGCCGGAGGCAATGAGAGCACCGAGACTGCACATTACGAGATAAACAGGCATCGACAGTGTTACGGCACTTAGTCCGTCTTTTCCCAATACAAGAGAGATAAAAACACTGTCTATCAGAGCATTGATCGTTCCTCCCAATATGGAGAACATGATCGGGAAAAGATTGATCAGATATTGTCTGCGTAAAAAGCTGTCATCGTAGTTCATAGTAAAGTCGAGAACTTAGCCTTCTTTCCTTTAAATACTTCATCAAGCATCTTCCCGGTATCGGAACCGAAAAGCGGTCCGCAGGTAACCTGCATGTCATTGATACCACAAAGAGTAAAATTCACTTCAACAAGCACGGCCTCACCGTTCTCATCGATCGCCACATCCCATCCGACAAGTCTGAAATGGCCTATCGAAGGATGTGCTTTCTTTACAAGCTCATATGCCCTGTCGATATAAACAAGTCGCTTATCGCCGAAACTGTATCCGAGTTCGGGATGTGTCTGGGTCTGACGTCCGTCATGGAAAACTCCGGTTGCCGTGAGCTGCCCGTTTTCACCTATCCCGCAGATGACGCCTCCGTGTGAACTGTTATCCACGCGGTCGCCTCCTACGCCTATCCTTGACATCGCACGGAGGACCTTGACTTCGTTTCCGTCGATCCAGGTCATGATACGGATGGTGTTTACTGACGAAGGATTAAGCGCGGCCATATCCGCATGCTGCTTTATGGGCTGCTGAATGATCACATCCGTCTTGATGCCGCGGAGGATATTTCTGAATTCGGTGAATTTATCGTCTCCGGAAATGAAATGAACGCCAAAGCCGCCTTCGGATAAAACAGCCTGTTTTACCACTATCTCCTCTTCGGCCATGATGCGCTTTTTGACTTCACCCGGAGTGAGCAGATTGCCTTTATCATCAAGCCAGTTTTTTCCGACGCGCATCGCAACCGTACCGGGCTGCTTTGTATCCGGAAACAGCTTGTGATAATAGCACTTATTGTCCATGTAACAGGATTCATGTCTGTCATTGTAGAATCTGTCGACATACATGAAATAGAAATCTTCCGGAATATATTCCGGGTAGAATTTTCCGCCCGAACGGTATGTATAAAGCCGGTGATATTTACCGTCCATATGACGCACATAGGGACGATAGAATTCATCGATCGCTTCCTTCTGTTCGGGAGTAAGTTCCGGAATATCCTTAAAGGAAGGCAGGGTGATCTTACGAGAAAGACGCATTACTGCCGCATTGTTCAGAAGATCGAGACTGGTGCTTCCTTCATGATACTTGCCGGTAACTATCGTATAGACATTGTCTTTAAAAACCTGAAAACCGGAAGGTAATGTATTCATAAATAACCGGATTACTCCTCAATATTCAGTATATCGATGAAGCCGGTAACCTCGAATATCTCCATAACTTCTTCGTTGGCATTCTTAATGGTCATGCTTCCCTGCTTGTTCATGATCTTCTGTGCGGAAAGAAGCACGCGGAGACCTGCGGATGAAACATAAGCAAGATTCTTAAGATCAAAGATGAGTTCCTTGATGCCTTCGATGTTATTCTTGACCTCTTCCTCAAGCTGGGGCGCGGTCATGGTATCAAGTCTTCCTTCAAGAGAGATCTCAAGTTTTGTGCCTTCAAGAGTTTTGTCGATAGTCATGTTGTTCTCCTTTTTTATTTGATCACCGGGCGTTAGGATCGTCTCCCCGTGACAATTTGATAGCTACTTTATTCTCATACATGCGTTCATCCGCAAGTTTAAGAAGCTCCTTAAGATCGAAATCATCCTTGCCGTATGCAAGTCCGCAGGCTATGACGCATTCGACCTCATCCTTATTCTCATTAAGCTTGGCAAGTGCTTCTTCCCAATCCTTCTTCAGCTTCTCGGCTTCGGTCTCGGTCATATCCCAGGCAAGGAGCATGAACTCGTCTCCGCCCATACGGAACCCGTAAACATTGTCCCTTTCGACGGCCTGGAGACTTCTGCCCGCTTTGACCAAAAGAGCATCACCCGCTTCATGTCCGAGACTGTCATTGGTCCTCTTGAGATAGTTGACGTCCATGTTATAGATGGCAACCTGATTCTGCTTGGGCATGAAATCTGAAAGCATCGACATATACTTACCCTTGTTGTAAAGTCCGGTAAGTTTGTCATGCTCACTCTCGTAAGTGATCTGTTCACGCAGCAGTCCGTTTTCAATGAACAGCTTTATTACGTTGTAATGCATGCTGAAGTTGTCATCGTCCTCGAGACCGTCAGCATACAGATAAAGTGAATAATCGGTGCCGTGAATGGCACTGTCACAGATGTAACAAAGATAATCTTTGTCACCGAGATCGGGAAGTTTTCTGAACTCACCCTTGGTGGAGTTAAAAACTTCCTCTCTTTCGATACGTGCGCTCTGTATTGATTTGGTCTCCTTATCAAGAAGATGTCTCTCCATCTTCCTGCCGCGACCGATATACATTACGACGCTTGATACCTTGAAATATTTAAGAACGACCGGCAGACAGGATTCGTAGTTTCCCGAAAGCTTTTCCAGCATAGCGGTCTGGAATGCGCTCAGTTCTCTCCAATCCTTAAGATAGCCCGAAACGTCACGCAACAGTGTTGCGTACTGACTGGTATTATAGACATGATGCAATATCACCTCGGTTCCATCCTGAGTAACGGGAAGGGAACGCGCGGTGTAATAATTGCCGCCGGCTCTGTCTGAAATCTCCCAGTCTTCTTCGTGGTCTATGGTCTCCGTGTCTATATTGAACGCGGACCACGCCGACCACTGTTCATCGGAAAAATCCTCCACACCGTTTCGATAGAGTATCTTACCCTGTCTGTCGGTAATGATGAATTCTCCGGCGCGATTTTTTACGAAATCGCTGATGATCTTCTCATAATCCATATGTACCCCCCGAGTATGAAAAATCACTGTTTAATTATACACGATACATTGATTATTATCATCCTATTTTAGCGGTTAAATGCATAATTTTACTCTTTACTTTAACAAGATAAAGTATTAAAATTTTATCTTGTAAAAGCATTATGAACTTCGTCCGTAAAAAAGGACGTATGCATAAAGGAGAATCCTTATAATGAACGAAAAACTCAGATCCGAATCGGTCGATCAGCTGTTCAAAGGAATCCTGGAACTGGAGACCGTTGAGGAATGCTATTCCTTCTTTGAAGACCTCTGCACCATCGGTGAGCTGGTAAGTATGTCACAGAGATTCGAAGTTGCCAAGATGCTCAAAGAGGGCCAGACATACCTTGCGATATCCGCCAAGACCGGCGCTTCAACTGCAACCATAAGCCGCGTAAACAGAAGCCTTACTTACGGAAACGACGGATACGATATCGTCCTTGCAAGAATGAAGGACGAGGATAAACAGTGATCAAACGCATAATAAAACTCCTCCGCACTTATGTGCGAAGGAGTTTTTTATTTGTATTTATTCTTCGGAATCTGCCTCTACAATGTTCTCCTCAACGGGCTCGGGCTCGTTGTCCCTGGCATCCTCGAGTGCATCCTTTACCTCGGATGCGGCCTTCTTGAGATCCTTTCTTTCCTTTGCTTTGTAGGAAAGCTTATCCCTGTCCCTCTCGGGCACACCGTTCTCACTCATGACGATCTTGCCCTGGAAAAGAGCCTTCTCATCAATGATGATATTTCCGGTATGTATGTCTCCGATGATCCTGGATGTGGAAGCAAGCTCCGCTCTCTCGGGTGCGATGACATTGCCTTCAATGTCTCCTCCGACAATGATGCCGCTGCATTTAACATTGCCCTTGATAACACCGCTTGTACCTATGACAAGAGTACCCTCGACATTCACGTTTCCCGTGATCTTGCCGTCGATACGTGCAGAACCCGGAGCGGCAAAATCACCGTTTACAACGGAGCCCTTGCCAAGAAGCGTGCTTATATTCAGTTTCTGATTTTTCATTACTTTACTCCCTTATAATAGATGCGGTAAAAGATCATCCGCTTATTATCATAACCTCATCGGGATCGATGTACTCTCCGTTACGGAGCATCTCATATCCCAATGCGGTATTTCCTGATTTGAGATTGTAAAGTGTATTTCCTACAGAAACAGTATCACCCTCGGATACAACAGGGTCACCGTCATTCATATACACGGTCATATATCCGTTACCGTGATCGATGGTGATGACATTATAGAATCCGAGGTCTTTTATTTCTTTATCTTTATTGTCGGTACTTTCGCCGGCAACATAGTATTCGGCTATCGAGCCGTTATCATTTCTTTTGGGATTTGTCCTGATCTCGACAACCGTTCCGCAAGCGGTCGCTCTTACGAAATCTCCTTCGGAACCGGTAAAGACGACTACCGGAATATCACCGTCGGTTGTAAGATGCATTGACGCTGACCCGCTAAGGGGGAAGTCGGTGGGAACATACATATTTTCTATCTGAGCGTTAAGTGTGCCGAGTTCTTCACTCTTGGCATTTACAGTCTGGCTCAGAACCTGTATTTCCGTATCTTTGGATGCGATGGTCGCATTAAGAGATGTGATCTGTGATTCAAGTTCGGATATCCTGGCATTCCTGATATTGATGCTTTCGTTATATCCGCTTATGATACCCGCTTCATTTGCAAAATATCCTATGGATATACCGATAAATATGGCTAAGAAGATCACGCCGAACCAGATGAGTCCCTTATGAACGACAACGGGTCTGATCCTTTCATTGACATCGCTTGATGCAACGATCATCTGGCGATTGATTTTTTTTCTGTGCTTTGAATCCTTAAGCACATAGACAAAGCGTGAAGCCATTAAACCTCCATATCCGGAACACTTTCCGATTATGGGTAATTATATCCGTTTAAAAAAATGAATGCAAATAATTTGCAATAATATCGTAATATTTATGAAATTTTAACCATATCTGACCAAAAAAGAATGATTTTTGGCAAAAAAAGAGCTCCGGGAGTACCCGGAGCCCACATTTTTATCATTTGGAACACAGTTTGACGATCTCGTCCATCTCAAGCTTTCCGCCGTAGATATCGAGTGCGGAACCGACAGTGATGTCAACTTTTCCGTCACACATATCCCTTATGAATACTATGTCTTCGTAGGAAGCAATTCCTCCGGCATATGTGACAGGCCTCAGCGTGAAATCCTTCAGTATCTCAAGCACTCCTTTTTCCGGACCGTTTGCCTTACCCTCGGAATCAACGGCATGGATAAGGAATTCATCACAGTAACCGGACAGTTCGTTAAGAAGTTTTTCATCGAGCACGGCATCGGTTTCCTTCTGCCATCTGTCGGTCATGACCTTGTAGGAATCACCGATCCGCTTACAGGAAAGATCCAGCACAAGCTTTTCGGGAGTTGCGGCACAGCTTATCTTCTCAAGATTATCGTAATTGATCTTTCCTTCAGAGAAAACATACGAGGTGACGATAACATGTGAAGCTCCGGCATCCAGGAACCGTTCCGCATTCTCCGGAAGTATTCCACCGCCGACCTGCAGTCCGCCCGGATATGCCCTTAGTGCTCTCATGCACTCGTCATACGAAGCTTCATATTCGGGAGTACCCTTCTTATTTAAGATGATCGCATGTCCGCCGCAAAGTCCGCGTTCTCTGAACATATCCGCATAATGAACCGAATCATATGCGGATACGAAATTCTCGGAAGCGGAATTACCTTCATCCTTAAGTGAAGATCCGACAATCTGTTTTACTGTTCCGTTGTGTATGTCGATACAGGGACGAAAACGCATAATTATTTAAGCGACTCCTCGATAACGTTACTCATATCATAGAACCCTGCGGGCTTTCCTGCAAGGAATACCGCCGCGCTTACCGCACCCTTTGCAAATACGGCTCTCGAATATGCGGTATGTGAGAAGGTTATGACTTCATCGGTTCCGGCGAAGATCACATCATGGTCTCCCACGATGGTTCCGCCTCTTACCGCACTGATTCCGATCTCCTTATCGGGTCTCTTCTCTCTTCTTAAGGATCTGTCAAATACATATTCGTATTCGTTATTAAGGGCTTCGTTAACGGAATCCGCAAGTGCAAGAGCTGTTCCGCTGGGTGCGTCAAGCTTCATGCGGTGATGCTTTTCAACGATCTCGATATCGAATCCCGAAGGCGCAAGTATCGATGCGGCCTGCTTGAGAAGATTCTGGAGAAGATTGATTCCGAGGCTCATGTTTGCACTCTTGAGTACGGCGATCTTTTCGGAAAGAGCCTTTGCTCTTGATAACTGTTCCTCGGAAAGACCGGTGGAGCACAGAACAAGAGGAAGGTTCTTCGCTTCGCAGTAATCCATAAGCTTATCGACTGCGGCTGCGGATGAAAAATCGATCAATACATCAGCCTGTACATCGCAGGCGTTTATATCGGTAAAGACTGGATATCCGTTTGTGGTGATATTGTCGGCGATATCTATTCCTGCAACTATCTCGGCGTCACTGCGCTCTTTTACTATCGCGGTGATCATCTGTCCCATACGGCCGTTGCAGCCGTGCATAATTATTTTTGTCATATCATTTCCCTCTTTTTACATACAGCCCGCAAAGTTTCCTTCACGGGCCGCATCGTTCGTTATCAGTCTTTGCTCAGGTCATTGAACTTAATGACTGCGCCTTCAGCCACCTTGATACCGTAATCGGAAAGTGACTTCTTGAGTCTTGCCGCATTTGCGTCTTCCATCTCGGTAAGGGGAAGGCGAAGAGGTCCTGCATTCATTCCCATAAGATTGAGTGCGGTCTTTACGGGGATGGGGTTGACTTCGCAGAAGAGGCTTGCGATGAGGTCGAGTGCTTCAAGCTGAAGCTTGCAGCTCTTCTTTACATCACCCTCAAGGTAGGAAGCTACGATGTCGTGAGTCTGCTTAGGAGCTACATTGGAAAGAACGGAGATGACTCCGAGTCCGCCGAGCGAAAGCAGGGGAACGATCTGATCGTCATTACCCGAATAGATTGCGAAATCCTCAGGCATGATCGATGCAAGGGTTGCCACCTGAGAGATGTTTCCGCTTGCTTCCTTGATCGCAACCACATTTTTCGATCTCTCGCTGATCTTCTTAACGGTAGCGGGAAGGATGTTACATCCGGTTCTTGAAGGAACGTTGTAAAGGATAACGGGAATCTTGACGGAATCCGCTGTCTTGCAGAAATGCTCGACAAGACCGTTCTGTGTAGCCTTGTTGTAATAAGGGGTTACAAGAAGGAGTGCGTCAGCTCCTGCCTTCTCTGCTTCAACGCTGAGGTAGATAGCGGTCTCGGTGCTGTTGGATCCGGTTCCTGCGATAACGGGAACTCTTCCTGCTACCTTCTCTACGGTATGTCTGATGACATTCAGGTGCTCCTCGTGTGTAAGGGTTGATGCCTCACCTGTGGTTCCGCACGCAACGATTGCATCGGTTCCGCCCTCGATCTGGAACTCGATCAGCTCGTCAAGCTTCTCGAAATTAACACTTCCGTCTGCGGTCATGGGTGTTACGAGTGCAACTGCTGCTCCTGTGAAAATCGGTTTGCTCATTTTGTAATTCTCCTCTCGTTCTTTTAGTTACGTGTTACGTCAGCCTCTCTTCTCACAGCGCTTATGAAAAAAAGAAGACTGACACGTAATAAAATACGGTCAGCCGTTATCAACAAATAATTTGATAGCTCCCCATCCCTCTCGGGATGACAGTTATACGACTATTGATCGTATGCCCAGGATCCGGTCCTCCGTATAAACCGTTCCTTCGGCGTCTCACCCTTTCATAAATCTTCGTCTGTGTACGGCACATCCGATTTACTACTTTTGATCGACGCAACCT
>JAFZWW010000037.1 GCA_017617005.1 Lachnospiraceae bacterium | reverse complement strand
CGGGATGACAGTTATACGACTATTGATCGTATGCCCAGGATCCGGTCCTCCGTATAAACCGTTCCTTCGGCGTCTCACCCTTTCATAAATCTTCGTCTGTGTACGGCACATCCGATTTACTACTTTTGATCGACGCAACCTCTACCGTTTTTATTAACTTAACGCAAATACTAACACCATCGAAGAATTGTGTCAAGCACGGAACAAAGTAGTCATACTTCTTATAATCTCCAAGATATGTACCTCCACATCCGGGTTATGGGCATATTGATCACAGATACTTACTGATAAGCTCATTATCATTAAGTGCCGCTTCTAGAATCCTGCTTAATACAGAAGTATAACCTTTGCCCAGCGATTTGGCCTTCTTGACTGCCTGCGGAGACAAACGTAATGATACTGTTTGTTTTAATCGTTCTTCTCTTTTGATGTCAGCCACTCTTCTGAATTGCTTTAACTCCTCGGGAGTAAGTTCGGGACAGTCTTCATCATAAACGACGGGACTATTCTTCATTTCATCCAGCATTTTTAATTGCTTATTCGTAAGGGGCTTTTCCAGATCAATATTTTTCTTTACCGTCATAATACTCACTCCTCTCCGATTCGTCAGCCTTTCTGGCTGAGATTATCCTTATCGATCGTTTTCGCGTTGTATATACAACAGTGACCACTGTCAAAATCTCATTTATTAACCCTATTGTTATAAACCTATCCTCGACCTCACTATGTCTGGCATCATATATTTCTATTCGGTGCTCATCATTAAATACATGTGAAGCAGTCATAAAATCAATATGATGCTTTTTTCGGTTGATCATATCCTTTTTAGGATCCCATTCGAAATACATTTATACCTTCTTTCTTGATAATATAATCATATAATACAATTTGCAATACGTTTTGTATTACATATTTTTACAGACTTCAATAAAAGGGCAAAATCGCCCCATCATCACTATTCAATTATCTGTCTTTGCATATAAAGAGATTTTACGGGCGAACGCCCTGACGGAAGTATATGCCTTCCCTACGGTCTTAGAATTAATAATATAAATAGCAATCAGTTTTGCCTTTGTCAATAAAAAAGAATCCGGCATATGCCGGATTCTCAAGATCAGTTATTGAAATTTGCTCTCTTGCGGAGACGGGAATCGAGGATCTTCTTGCGAATGCGGAGGGTCTTGGGTGTAACCTCGAGAAGTTCGTCCGTCTCGATGAAGTCGAGTGCCTGCTCAAGAGAAAGGATCTTGGGAGGTGTGAGCCTGAGTGCTTCGTCTGCGGATGATGATCTGGTGTTGGTCATCTGCTTCTTTTTGCAGACATTGACTTCAATGTCTTCCGATTTACCTGTCTCGCCTACTACCATTCCCGCATAAACCTTCTCACCGGGTCCGATGAAAAGACTTCCTCTTTCCTGTGCATTGAAGAGTCCGTAGGTAACAGCCTCTCCTGCTTCGAAAGCGATGAGCGAACCGAGCTTTCTGTACGCGATATCTCCCTTATAAGGTGCATATCCGTCGAATTCGGTATTGATGACGCCGTTACCCTTGGTATCGGTGAGGAACTCTCCCCTGTATCCGATAAGTCCTCTTGAAGGGATCGAGAACTCCAGTCTTGTATAGGTTCCTCCGCTGATGGAGCTCATATTGCGGAGCTCACCCTTTCTTGCGCCGAGCTTTTCGATGATCGCACCGGTATTGTCATTGGGAACATCAATGTATGCGACTTCCATCGGCTCCGTCTTCTTGCCGTTCTCATCTGTCTTGTAGAGAACCTCTGCCTTGGATACGGCGAACTCATAGCCTTCACGTCTCATGGTCTCGATAAGGACGGAAAGATGAAGCTCTCCTCTTCCGGATACCTTGAATCTGTCGGTGTCCTCTGTCTCCTCAACCCTGAGTGAAACGTCAGTATTAAGTTCCTTGAACAGTCTGTCCCTCAAATGTCTGGAGGTTACATACTTACCTTCCTGACCTGCAAGAGGTGAATCGTTTACGCAGAAATCGATAGCGATTGTTGGCTCGGAAATCTTCTGGAAAGGAATGGGGATCACATTGTCGGGGCTGCAGAGAGTATCACCGATATGTATCTCGGAAATACCGGATATTGCTACGATGGAGCCTATGCGTGCTTCGGTAACTTCAACCTTCTTGAGTCCGTCAAACTCATAGAGCTTGCTTATCTTGGTCTTGATGAGTTTATCGGGATCGTGATGGTTGCAGATGACAACTTCCTGATTTACCTTGACCGAACCGTTCTCAACTTTTCCGATACCGATACGTCCGACATACTCGTTGTAATCGATGGTGGAAATAAGAACCTGTGTGCCCGCATCGGGATCACCCTCGGGTGCGGGAATATAATCAAGGATGGTATCGAAAAGAGGTGCCATTGAGGTACCCTGCTCATCGGGATCCATACTTGCTATACCGCTCTTTGCCGAAGCGTATACGAAGGGGCAGTCAAGCTGCGCATCATCCGCATCAAGCTCAAGGAAGAGCTCGAGAACCTCGTCTACGACCTCCCTGGGTCTTGCTTCGGGACGGTCGATCTTGTTGATACAAACGATAACGGGAAGCTTAAGCTCGAGTGCCTTTCTGAGCACGAACTTGGTCTGGGGCATTGCACCCTCGAATGCATCAACGACAAGGATAACGCCGTTGACCATCTTGAGCACACGCTCTACCTCGCCGCCGAAGTCGGCATGTCCCGGGGTATCGATGATGTTTATCTTGGTATTCTTATATGTGACTGCGGTATTCTTGGAAAGGATGGTGATACCGCGCTCACGCTCGATATCTCCCGAGTCCATTACACGCTCGGCAACTTCCTGGTTCTCCCTGAATACACCGCTCTGCTTCAAAAGTTCATCGACCAGGGTGGTCTTACCGTGGTCTACATGCGCGATGATTGCTACGTTTCTTATGTCTTCTCTCTTGGTGACCATTTCTTTCTCCTTCTCAAAACCTAAATACTATACCTTAATATATGGGATTTTTCAAGTATCAGGTTCTTCCGCCCAGGAGCAGCCTGTTAAGAAGCGGCACTTTACCGATAAAAGCCCCTATCACGGCGCAAAGGAGGAGTATCAGCGAAGTCTCGAGAAAAGCGGTGGGATAACCGGGCCTGAAAGAATATGTGATCACGGGAAGCAGGAAACTATCGATCAGGATATCGATCAGATATATGAGCAGGGAGATCCTTCCGAAGTAACTTAACAGACGGACACATGACGGGAAATATTTATTGATATAGGGAAAAGAAAACCGGGCAAGGCAAACGGCAATAAGTGAACCGATCAGTCCGATTGCATATCTGTGCGCATCGGTCAGAAGCTGCCTAAAGGTTCTGATACAGGTTCCCGATATGTAAACAAAAGTCTCCGTATCAAAGAAGATAAATAAAAGAATATAAAGTGCGATCAGTCCCGGGATCCAAAATGCTCTGTATTTCAGAATATCTGACAGATCGCGTTTCTTCCTGTTAAAAAGATATCCGATAACAAAAAACGGATACATAAATTTATAAAGTTCGGTATTGAGTACATCCGGAAGCAGCAGGATCACTGCCCCCAAAATAATATATAAGGCAAGGTTGTCATTAAAAAATCCATGAACGATCCGGACAGTCACCGACATGATCAAAAGTGCCCAGAGGAACCAGTAATATTTCAGAAAGATCATCGAAAGATCCCTGACAACGGGAAAAGAAAAACGCTTATAACACAGTGCCTTTACCGTTTCGATAATGACAGGCACCGCAGACCATATCATAAGTGGGATCACCGTTCTTATTAGAAGATTTCTCCAAAAGTCTTTCTTTTCCACGGTACCGGAAAAGAAAGCTCCTGCGATAAGCATAAGACACGGCATATGAAAAGAATAGATCAGGCGGAATACCGTATCGTAAAAATACATACCCGCGGAAAAATAATCATTACCGGATCCGAACTGGATACAATGTCCAAGGACCATAAGGATGATCACAAAACCCTTTAAACAGTCCACCCATACTATGCGCTCTGTTTCTCTTGTGTTCATTCTACCCTGCTGAATATCCAATAGCTTCCCGTCAGCCACTCTCCCGACAGATCATAGACGTCATAGAACAGCTCGAGATTCTCATCATCCACATATACGATCTCGAAAACATCCTTTGCGGCACCCCAGTCCAGTGTGGAGCCGGTACGTGCGACGATATCATCCGTAAACACAAGATGACCATATTCGTTCTCAACGACAGGCGATGTTATTGTGTAGTCAAGTGTCGTCGTATCATACACTTCCATGATCGCCTGCGCATTGGAGGTTACGGTCAGTTTATAGTACTGAGGGAAGCCCCAGTAATAATCGGTAACACAGCCTTCGATCTCGGTGGAAACGATCTCCCAGTTTCCTACCGAAGCATCGAACATATTCTTATAGATCTCAGCCTTGCCGGATGAATTATACCTGTCATAAAAAACCGTATCGCCCAGTCTGCCCGTGAAGACATAATAAGAATCCTTAAGCATATCCTTAAGTGCTTCATCGGAGAATTGCTCAAGTGAGCGGCTTTCTTCGTCATATCCGCTCCTGTCCCTGTAGGCTCCGTAAAAATACTGCTTTCTTACTTTACCCGAGGGATAATTCTGCACGTAATCATAAAAGTCGTGCTCTTCAATTTCCTCCCTGGGAAGTCTGTATGTGCATACAGGCTCGCCGTCATCCCAGGCGTAATTCATTTCGGACACGGCATATACATCGACATACAGCTTTCCTTCAAGTAATGTCACATCGGTGTATCTTGTCGTCCAGACAGTTTCGTCATAATTGTGATAATAATCCTCGATAAGATAATGGAATGCCTGTCTGCCCTTATCGAAATATGAATAAGGCGATATATTGGTCGCCATATCGGGGGATATATCCTCATCCGAATCCATACCGGACACTTCCATGGTTATAAGATCAAGCCCGTCACCGTCTTCATTGACCTCATAGATCGTATCCTCCGAGAATTCAAACTCGGAAGACCAGCGTACGGTCACAAGCTCCACGCGTCCGTTATGGTCAAGATCCGTGACATAATATCCGACGCTGTCGTAAACGGCAACTTCTTCGCGCGGTATCTGCCAGGTATCGCGGTTTTCGATAAGCAGATCTATCTGGGGATTCAGATCCTTATCTCTTATCTCTTCAACGATCTCAGGTATTTTTGTTTCTACAGGCTTATCGTATTCTTCCTCTTCATCATCCTCTTCCACAGTAACTTCCTCAGTCACCTCTTCCTGCTTGCCGCATGCGGAAAAGACTGCGGAAGAACACAAGATCACAGACATAAACAACAGATAAAACTTTCTTTTCATGACATCCCCTCATAAAACCAAAACTGGGTCAGGTACATTGCTTCCAACCCGCATATATCAGTCTGTTCTTTCTAAATACCAGATGCCCCAGGGATCGTATGTTTTTCCGTTCCAGGTATCAAACATAACTATCAGATGCCCTTCTTCATCAATCGTGATGAATGTCAGAGTAAAGGAATTATGTCCCTTAGCGATATCCCAACTGGTATATTTCAACTGAGAAAAAAGCATCCCCTCTGCTCTATCCCTGAGTTCCGGATCGAATTCAAACACATAATACGAATCAGGATCTAATGAAATATTAATAGTCCTGTCATTAAAAACCTCGAGAATATATCCGGGCAAATGAGGCGAGGAATTCACAACAAGCTCTTCATCTTCGATCTTATACACTCTCCATCTCCCGATCATCTCATTAAAGAGTCCTTCGGAAGTCTGCCAGGGTTTGTCCGCGATTAAATAATCCGTGTAAAAATCCGTATAGTGGATCTTGCCGGCAAACAGATGAAACGAATCGGTCAGCATATCAATGATCTCATCATCGGACATATCCTCCATGACACATCCTCTTGTCGAACCGGCGGAATAACCGTAAATAAGTCCCATCCAGTATTTTGAAATATCGCTGTCAACATTGAACGAAGATTTATAATCGGATAATTCTTTTTCGCTCATCACACCGTTCGGCTCGGTAAAAATTTTATCCTCATCATGACCTGAATCCTCGGATTCATTCTTTGCGTATACTTCGCTCACAACCTTGCCGTCAACAAACGACACATCGCAATATCTGCATTTGTCACGGCCTGAAAAATCCGCATAATAATCCTTGAACAGATAATGGAATACACCGTTATATTTTTCGTAATAACCGTATACCACGCTGAAACATCCCATATCGGGAAAGAATTTTCTTTCCTTATCAAAGCCTTCGAACTCCCATTCAAGATGATCGAAACCATTCCTTGTTTCGTTGATCTCATAAATGTCGACAGTACTGATGTTATCCGTACCTTTCCTTGATGTGACAATAATTTCGGAACGTCCGTTATAGTTAAGGTCACTGAGTGAATAAGTGATCTCGTCACAGAGAACCGCTTCATCGTGAGGAATGATCCACGCTTCCTTTCCTTCCAGGAAGATCCTTATATGGTTTTCGATAGCATCATCATAGATCTCGCTGACAACAAGGTGATACGGAGGCTTTTCGGGTTTTTCCTCTATAACTTCGACCTCTGTGACTTCTATACCATCTGTTTCATCCGGTTCCCCCGTAGCTTCTTTATCATCTGTTTCTTTCTCTTCCGATACAATATCCGCCATATCTTCCTGTCTACCGCATCCGGAAAAGAAAACCGAAGAACACATGACAAAAGACATAAGCAACAGATAAATCTTTCGTTTCATGTTATTCCTCCTTAAAACATCAGTCGGGTCAGGAGCCCGGCTCCTGACCCGAAATTATCAGTCTGTTTTTGCAAAATACCAGGTGCTTCCCGGGAAATATTCATTTCCGTTCCAGGAGTCACACATCACGACAAGATGACCTTCCTCATCGATACCGGTAAAGGTCAGGAGCATAAAATCGTAAGCCATTCCGTCGGAAGCAGGCGGCATATACTGTACGATAAGCATTCCGTCTGCCTTATCGAGAAGATTTCCTTCAATCGTATATTCATAATCGGTATTCAGATACTCTTCCAGATGCATCGTCCTGTCACTGAATACATCGAGAGTCATATAGTACTGGTCATCGGGCTCATAATACTCTACATAGCCTTCGGCATCTGTCATATAAAGTCCCCAGCTTCCTATCATCTCATTAAAGAGCCATTCGGAAGTCTGTTCGGGATTGTTTTCCGCTATATACTTATCGAAGAACTCCCCGTATGTGATCCTCTCTGCGAACAGACGATAAGAGTCTGTCAGGATGTCCTTAATTTCATCGTCGGACATTTCTTCAACTATATTTTTGTTTTGCGAGTAGACAGAATCCGCATAATACAGACCAAACCAGAACTCTTTGGCATTATTATCGTCATAATATGAACCCAGATAAGCATAATATGCATCTTCGCTCATATCACCGTTAGATCCTGTGAATGTAGTCACTTCATCACGATCGGATCCCTTGGATTCGGTCTTTGCATATACTACGTCGATCACCTTGCCGTCCACAAACGAAATATCGTGCTCTCTGCATCCGCCGTGGGCAAAAGAGTACGCATACCAGTCACTGAAAAGATAATGGAATATGCCGTTTTCCTTATCATAATAACCGTTTATCGCACTTAAGAATCCCATATCGGGATAGGATTTCAGTTCCTTATCGATTCCATCAAATTCCCATTCGAGAAGATCGATTCCATCCCCCTTTTCGTTGATCTCATATATATTCACGGTGCTGACATTTGCGGTGGTGCCTTCGTGATATGCAACGGTAAGCTCTGCACGTCCGTTATAATTCAGGTCACTGAGAGCATATGATGTTCCCTCATAGAGAACGGCTTCATCGTGGGGAATGACCCAGGTCTTTCTGTTCTTCAGAAAAACATCTACCTGCGACTCGAGTGTCTTATCATCTATGGACTTAACGACTGCAGAGGCCGAGGGCTTTTCATCCTCGTCCTCATCGTCGTCCCTGTCTTTATCATCGTCATCATCTTCATCGTCTTCTTCCATGACCGGCTCTTCAGCGGTCTTTCCGCATCCCGAGAGAAAAGAAAACGAACACATTATTCCGACAAGCAGGATGGCAAGATATTTCTTCTTCATGATCATCTCCTAAAATTTTATTCCATATCTTTTAAATACTTCATATTGCTGCCGCCAAGGTATCCGTCCTCACCGTAGAAATCGAAACTGACGTACATCATATCGCCGTCGGAATTTATTCCCGTAACGGTATATCTTTCGAACATGATATCACCGGGCAAAAGAGAGCTGTCATCTATTTCAAAATACGGCTGCATGTACTCATCCATATAAACATTCGTTGCCCATACGTACGACACCTTACCTTCGTCATATTCAGTCAGAGTGACCCTTGAATCGGAGTCGAACTCAATTGTCCTGTAGTGATTTGATGAAGGAGTATAACTTGTCACATCGCCTTCTATCTCACTCTCATACAGGCCCCAGAAGCCTATATACTGTTCGTAATAGGTTTCGGTAGTGTCCGTCGGTGCCCAGGAGTCATTATATGACTTATAGAATTCCGAATAGTCAAGTTTCCCTGCAAATACTTTGTAAGAATCCGTAAGAACGTTCACAAGGAAGGAATCTTCCAGTCCCATAACTCCGAAATCGTCATACCAGCCCCTGTAATAGATTCCGAAGAATACCGATTCTCTGTCAAAACCTTCCGGATAATTATCGATGATGTCATAATACTCATCTTCATCGATCTCACCGTCGGGTGATGAGTAAGCATATTCATAACCGAATTCAAAGGTATCGGGATCATATGTCTGTTTAACTTTAATGGAAGCATAGGTATAAACCGTAGCTACACCGTCTTTGTATTTAAGGTCACAGAAACAGTTGCCATATTCGCCGTTTCCGTTATCAAAGGTGTTATCCAGCAGATAATGGGATACCTGCTTCTTTTTGTCGAAATAACACTTTAGGTCGGGATAATAGATAAGATCCGGAACAATACTTGAAGTAACATTCTGAATTCCGGTGTAATCGAAATCCGCTTCCTTGAATGCATCGCCCTTTTCGGTGATCTCATAAATACGCATATCGGTCACGGTAGAATATGCGGATTCCGTCATTACAATGATCTCGCATCTTCCGTTATGATCAAGATCGGTAACACAGTATGCGGCATCTTCCAGCTCGACGGTCATTTCATTGGAAACGGTCCAGAGCTTCTTATTCTTGACAAAGACTTTGATCTGATCTGCAAGAGTATCGGCATCTATTGATTCTACATAGACGTCCTTTTCATCATCGTCATCATCGTCGTCATCATCTTTATCATGCCTGTCGTCATCGTCTTCATCATCCTCTTCCGTCACAGGCTCTTCGGCAGTCTTGCCGCAGCCCGTAAAGAAAAGTGATGAACACATGATGCAGGCAAGAATAAGTGCAAAATACTTTTTCCTCATAAGAATTTCCCCATTTAGATCAAAAATTTAAAAACTGTATGCCGGTCTTTCGAAGACATCAGGCTTTTCTGAAAAAGAGAGAATATGATCCTTCAATGAAATCATCCTCATCATAGAACAAAAGAGCAACTGTCATATCGCCGTCTTCTATTCCTCCGAGTATCATATATTCCTCATATGCGATCGAAGAAGGAAGGATGGAGGAATCATCACATATGAACGAAACATAGATATCGTCATATACAACATCCATTGTCATATCGAGTGTCTTTCTTCCGCCTGAATATTCAATAAGATCCACGGTATAGTCACTGTAGAAGACAAGCGATTCGGAGAAATCGGAATCCTCGTCAAAAAACTGTATCTCACCATCGAGACTTGCCATGTAAAGGTTCCACTCTCCGATCAGTTCCTTGTATCTTTCTGCATATTCATCATCGTTATCCACAACCACATCGTCGGGTTCAACAGCTACCGTTCCACAGAGCTCCTGAGCCTGATGTGCGGTCTGAATATAGTGTTCGACCTGGGATAATGTGCTTGCGATGATCGCTATGATTATAAGTACTCTCATTTATATTCCTCCCTCATAAGACGACTGTATCGTATTACTTTCTGTTCTTTTTAACTTCCGCAGCCTTGTCCTTAAGTTCCCTCGCATTTTCAAGAGAACTCTCCGATACGGAATCGGTTCCGAGCAGTCTTGCTATCTCGGCTGTGGAAGCATCGCCCTCCGCGGTAACTACATCGGTTGTGGTCGACGATCCGTCAGACGATTTGACTATAATGAAATGATGATCCGCCATCGCTGCTATCTGGGGAAGATGTGTGATGCAGATCACCTGATGATGTCCGGAAACACGAGCCAGGCTTCCCGCAACCTTCCATGCGGTAATGCCGCTTATTCCGGAATCAATCTCATCGAATATGAGCGTTCCGGTATCTTCCTTACCTGCCATAACCGTCTTTACGGCAAGCATCATTCTGGAAAGTTCTCCGCCCGAGGCAACATCGGCTATCGGCTTTTTGTCCTCACCGGGATTTACGGAGATGAGGAAATCCGCTTCGTCAATACCGCGTGCGGAGGGTTCGCATTTATCGAGCCTGATCTCAAGATCGACAGTTTCGAAATTGAGTTCCTTAAGTCTTTCGGTAAGCTCCTTTTCAAGAAGCGGAGCATTTTTCTTACGTATATCCGAAACCTTCTTTGCTGCTTTCAGATATTCATCCTCTGCTTTAAGTACATCAGCCTTCAAGCCTTCTATATACGCATCAAAGTCTTCGTATTTTGCTATGATCTCTTTTCTCGATGCTGCATACGCGATCACATCGGAGATCGTTCTTCCGTATTTGCTCTTGAGCTTGTTGATATGATTGAGTCTTTCTTCGGTGAGTGCGAACTTTTCCTCGTCAAACTCCATCTGTGACAGATATGAACCGAGTTCCATCCGCAGATCGGAAAGAATGGATTCCGCGGACCTGAGTTCTTCTTCGAGACCGGAAAGTTCATCGTCGAATTCCGAAACGGATGACAGCTCCTTAAGGGCCTGTGAAGTCAGACTGCCCGCGTTTTCCTCATCTCCTCCGATGAGTTCGTGTGCCCTGCCCACTCCTTCCGCTATCTTCTTGAAATTACTCATCCTGCGATAAGTATTTTCAACCTCTTCGTCTTCACCTTCCTTCAGAGCGGCATCTTCTATCTCTTCAAGTTCGAAGCGTGCGAGATCACATTCCCTTCCTGCGGCTCCGGTATCCTTTAATTCTTCCTCCAGTTTATCCTTAAGCTCACGCATCCTGCGAAAGCTTTCGGACAGAGTTTCCGTAAGTCCGGACAGATCCTTACCGCAGTAAAGGTCGATAATGGATAAAAGCTCCGAACGGTGAAGAAGTGTTTCGTAATCCCTTTGGCCGTGCACATCGATAAGAGCCTGTGACAGTCTCTTCATCTCCTTTACGGCAACGTTCGAACCGTTTATCCTGCAGTTGCTTTTGGTCTGGGAACATGTTCTTTTGATGATGATGCTTCCGTCATCCTCCGGAGCGATATCCAGATCCTCAAGAACAGAGAGTGCGGATCCGGAAACGGAATCAAAGACCAGTTCGACGGATGCGTTTTCCGCACCCTTCCTGATCATTGAGGTATCGAATCTGGAGCCCAGTGCCATGAGCACCGACCCCATAAGAAGGCTTTTTCCCGCACCGGTCTCACCGGTAAGGATATTAAGGCCCTCGGAAAAATCTATATCGGCATCTTCGATGAGAGCCAGATTTTTAACATGAAGATTTTTAAGCATTTGTTCCTCCGCCTTTTTAAGGGCGGTCGAAGGTGTCAGGGATTTACGATGTCCTTGATCTTGGTCATGAGTTCGTCAGCCTTGTCCGCATAGCGAACGGCGATCATCACGGTGTCGTCGCCGGCGATACATCCGGAAACCTCCTCGAGATGCATCGCATCTATCGCAGCCGCAACAGCCATAGCCATTCCCGCAACGGTCCTTAAGACAAGAATTCTTTCTGCCTTGTCCATCGCGACAAATCCGTCCCTGAGCACTCTGGAATATTTCTCTTCCATCGCACCGGAACCGGAAATGATGCGAACGTATTTTAAGCCGTTTTTCTCGGAAGGCATCTTGGAAAGGGACAGTTCACGGATGTCCCTGCTGACGGTTGCCTGTGTGGCCTTGAAGCCTTCCTTTTCAAGGAGCTCGCAGAGCTCCTCCTGTGTGGCTATATCATTCTTTTCTATGAGAGCTAATATCGCTCTCTGTCTGGCATCCTTTTTTAGCATCATTCATCTCCCATCTTGTTGTGGAGATTCTCAAGGAAGTTCAGATTATTGAGTATGATGAATTCCGTAGATTTCTCGGACTTTCTGATCTTGATGCAATCGCCCTTTTGGAGCAGCGTCCTGACCTGTCCGTCAAAAGAAAACTCGATCTGTCTTTCCGCCCACATTCCGTCCTCGGGAACCCTGACTTCAATGCAGTCATCCGAAGAAAGAATAAGTGAAGCACGGTTCAGCGAATGGGAACAGATGGAGGTAAGTACCATTACATCCGCATTATGTTCGACAATGGGACCGCCTGCGGAAAGATTGTATCCGGAAGAACCCGTCGGAGTCGTGATGATTATGCCGTCGCCCTTGTATTCATGAAGAAACTGACCGTTGATATAAACGGGAAGATTGATCATATTTATACCGCCGAAACGCGAGATGACGATATCATTGAGTGAACGGCCGCAGAAAGCTTCGCCGTCCTTTCTTATGATCTCACCGCGGAGCATCATTCTCTTCTGTGTGAGGAAATCCCCGAGATATATTCTGTTAAGGCTGTCTTCAAGCTTGTCCGGTTCTATCTCCGTAAGGAATCCGAGTCTTCCGAGATTGACGCCCACAATGGGAACATCAAGCTTCCACGCTTCCCTTGCGGCCTGGAGCACGGTGCCGTCTCCGCCGAGAACGAGTATGCAGTCATAACCGGGATGATCTATCTCGGCATCATAATCCTCAGTTCTCTTTTTATCCGAGATGAGCACATCATACGCAACACCCTTGGAATCAAAGAAATCGGATACCCTCTTCGTGATCTTTCCATTCGGATCCTTAAATTGGTTTGTGTAGATCAGAACTCTTTTCATTTCGCAAGCTCCGTATGTGACATACCCGCAAGTTCGGAAATCCTGTTCTTCCACGCTTCGTCCGATGCAAGAACTCTTCCCTCACCGTTTGCTGTTTCAAAGCTCTCTATTGCTTCTTTTTCATTCATCGAGAGGATGTCTTCGGATATCTCTTCCTTTTTGATCAGATTCATCAGATATTCGATATTCCCCTCGGGACCCTTTATGGGTGAAAAGTCTATTCCGAGTACTTCAAATCCGACATAGTCCGCAAAGCTTATCGTGCGGGCTATAACCTCTTCATGAACGGATATATCCCTTACGACACCGTTCTTTCCGACCTTACCCTTGCCCGCTTCAAACTGCGGTTTGATCAGTGCGACTATACGTCCGTCATCTTTGAGCAGATTTCTCGCAGGGATCAGTATCTTGTCGAGTGAGATGAACGATACATCCACACTGGCGAAATCTATCTTCTCCGGGATGTCATCCGGAGTGAGGAATCTGAAATTGGTCTGCTCCATCACAACGACCCTGTCGTCATTTCTGAGCTTCCAGTCGAGCTGTCCTCTTCCGACATCGACTGAATAAACCTTTGATGCTCCGCTCTGGAGCATGCAGTCTGTAAAGCCTCCTGTAGATGAACCGATATCCATGCAGACTTTACCGGTAAGATCAAATCCCCATACCCGCATCGCTTTCTCAAGTTTGAAGCCTCCGCGGCTTACATATTTGAGCTGTTTGGATCTGACCTCTATATTTACTTTTTCCGGATCGAAGGATGTACCGGGCTTGTCTTCCTTCTGGCCGTCGACATATACTTCACCGGCCATTATGAGTGCTTTCGCTTTTTCCCTTGAAGGTGCCAGCCCTTTCTCCGTAAGGATCAGGTCAAGTCTTTCTTTCATATCACAGTCCCATGGAAAGCTTATTTCTGATAGATCCCGCTATTCCTTCGGGATCGAGTCCGAGCTCTTCGCGGAGTTTATCTACGCTTCCCTGATGTATGAATCTGTCGGGTATTCCGAGACAGAGTACTTCTTTTTCGATTCCTTCGGACGCAAGACATTCAAGAACCTGTGAGCCGAAACCGCCGATCAGGACATTGTCCTCCACGGTAACGATAAGTGAATGTGTCATTGCGCACTCGATGATCATTTCCTTATCGAGAGGTTTTACGAATCTTGCGTTAACGAGACTTACATGTGTTCCTTCAGCCTTGAGGATATCCCTTGCCTTCTCGGCCGTTTCCATCATTCCGCCGAGAGCCAGGATACATACGCCGTCCTCTTTATATATCCACTCACTCTTTCCGAGAGCTACGGGCTCCCTGAATTCCTGAAGTCCGGTATATGCACATCCTCTCGGATATCTGACCGCAACCGGTCCGCCGTATGATACGGCAAATTTGAGCATATCCGAAAGTTCCCATTTATTCTTGGGTGAGCATACGACCATTCCGGGTATCTGTGAAAGATACGAAAGATCGAACACACCCTGATGAGTTTCTCCGTCCGCACCTACAAGTCCCGCCCTGTCTATGGCAAATACAACGGGAAGATTCTGGAGGCATACATCCTCGACAACCTGGTCGTAAGCCCTCTGCAGAAATGACGAATAAACAGCGACCACGGGCTTGTATCCGCCCTTGGCAAGTCCTGCCGCAAAGGTGACCGCATGCTGCTCCGCAATACCGACATCAAAGAACCTGTCGGGATATTTGTTCCTGAATCTCTTGAGGCCGCATCCTTCAGCCATGGCTGCGGTTATCGCAACGATCTTCTCATCCTTTTCACCGAGCTTGCACATGACCGTCGAGAAAATATCTGTCCAGCCCGCCACTGTCCTGGGATGAAGGGGAACACCGTTAGTTACGTCGAAAGGTTCTGTACCGTGGAATCTTGCGGGATGCTTTTCCGCGGGTGCAAAGCCCTTTCCCTTCTTGGTAAGGACATGAATGAGAACGCATCTTTTGAATCTCTTCGCTTCCCTGATGGCATTTCTCATCGCCTTGATGTTATGTCCGTCAACGGGGCCGAGGTAAACGATACCCATTTCCTCAAAGAGCATTCCCGCGGGAACCATCAGCGATTTGAAGCTGTTCTTTGCACGTCTTATCTTGCCGACTATCTCCGCACCGTAAGGCTTGTCGATGATGCTCTTGTAGACGCTCTCCTTAAGTCCGAGATAACCGTTTGATGTACGGATCGAATTGAGATATTTGGGAATACCGCCGACATTTTCCGAAATGGACATATTGTTGTCGTTCAGTATGATTATGAAATTGGAATCGGTACGTCCGGCATTGTTGAGCGCTTCAAATGCAAGACCGCCCGTGAGCGATCCGTCACCGATAACGGAAACGATCGTCTCGTCCCCGCCCCTCAGATCTCTTGCGCATACCATGCCGAGGCCTGCGGATATGGAGGTGGAGCTGTGACCCGTATCGAAGGTGTCGCAATCACTTTCGCATGCTTTGGGGAAACCACTCATTCCTCCGTATTTGCGAAGGTTATCAAAACCATCTTTTCTGCCCGTGAGGATCTTATGGGTATAGGCCTGATGACCCACATCCCAGATTATCTTATCTTCGGGAAGATCCAGCTCGAGATGGAGTGCCATAGTAAGCTCCACGACTCCGAGATTTGCTCCGAGATGACCGCCGGTCTTTGAAACCTTGTCGATCAGAAATTCCCTGATCTCCGAAGCAAGTGCGCCGAGGTTTTCTTCCTCTATGTTTTTGATATCACCGGTACCGTTGATTTTGTCTAAGATCATTATTACTTACGTCTTCCGAGGAGCGATAAGATAAGCTCCTCCATAAATTCGTGATCGCCGGGAAGTCCTTCGAGAAGCGAAAGTGCTTCCTCGGTCAGTTTCTTTTCATCGGCCTCGGACTGCTCGATGCCGTGAAGTGTTACATAGGTCTGCTTTCCGTCTCTTTCATCCGATCCGACCGTTTTTCCGAGAGTCTCGGTATCTCCTATGACGTCAAGAAGATCGTCCCTTATCTGGAAAGCAACACCGACGTTATATCCGATCTTTTCAAGTCTTTCTATCTGTCTTTTTCCGGCACCCGCAAGCACGCCGCCTATCATGAAGCACGCCTGGATGAGCGCCGCGGTCTTATGCTCGTGAATGAATAAGAGCTCTTCCTCGGTAAGGTTCAGGCTCTGCTTTTCAGCCTCGACATCGAGACACTGTCCTCCGACCATTCCGAAGATGCCGGCTTTCTCGGCAAGTATCTTGAGAGCCTTTGCGCATGACTGGTATCTCGAAACCTCCGTCTCGGGGCTGACCTCGAATGCACTGCCTTCCTTTTCGATGAGGTCGAAGCTCTTCATCGCAGTCTCATACGCATAGTTGAGCAGACCGTCTCCCGCAAGAAGTGCCATCGCATCACCGTACTTTTTCCAGGTGGTATCGCACCCTCTTCTGAGCGTATCGTTATCGAGACAGGGAAGATCGTCGTGCACGAGTGAATACGTATGTATCATCTCGATCGCAGCCATGAAAGGCTCCACATAATCATCCTGTCCCCTGAACATACGGTAGGTCTCCTGGATGAGAAGAGGTCTTAATCTCTTTCCGCCTACGGTCACCGAATAATTCATGGCTTCCATCACCGAATGCTGGAACTTGTCCTCCGGATCCGGCAGGTACTTCATTACGATCTTTTCCGAGTTCTCTGTCTGTTTCTTGAGTTCAACAACAAATTTCTTTCTGTCCAATTCTCCCGCCCTTTTTGTTTCAGATCTTCTCAAGACCCATATCTGAGCCGAGCTTTAGTACTTCCTTCTCGACCATATCGATCTGGGACGAACACTTTTTGATAAGATCCATTCCCTTCTTATAATTCTCGAAGGCCTCTTCGAGAGGCAGATCATCCGACTGCAGTCTGGAAGTGACTTCCTCAAGCAGTTCGAAATTTTCTTCGAGTGTATTTTCTTTTTCTTCCGCCCCTTGTGCGGTCTTTGCTTTAGCTGCCATAAATATGCCTCTTTATAAACTGTCCGTTCCGGTTACGGTCGAATGTATCTCTCCGTCCAGAACTCTTATGTTTATGCTGTCTCCGGGTCTTACTCCGGATACAGATCTGATATTCCTGCCGCTCTCATCGGATGCATATGAAAAACCGCTCTTCAGTCTTCCGACGGGTGAGAGTCCCTCAAGCTTTCCGATATAGTTATCCAGTTTTCCCGATGCCCTTTTAACCGAAAGATCCATCAGGTGAGGAACCGATGCGGAATACCTTTCAAGAGCATTCTTTCTTCCCGCGAGTGACTGCCTCATCGAGTTGGCAAGACTCATGCGGTATTTCTCGAGATCCTTTTTCCTGCGGTCAAGGCGGTTCTCGGGTGATGAATATCTTACCGCCGAATAATATTCCTTCAGCGCCGCTCTCTTATCCTTGATGTTCCTCTCCATAAGATCGGTCAGAACTTCCGGAGCATCTTCGAGAAAAGAAAGAAGATCCTTGTTCTGTTCCGTGAGGAAAAGTGCGGCACCCGTGGGTGTTGATTCGTAATGGTCCGCTATATCGTCCGTGAGCGACCTGTCCCTGTCGTGGCCTATCGCAGACACTATCGGTGTGCTGCAGTCAAATACCGCCTGCGCAACGATCCTTTCATTGAAGGTCCAGAGACTGTCCTTGGATCCGCCGCCTCTTGTCAGAAGGATCACATCCGGTGAAAGCTCATCCATCGCTGCTATTGCCGATGCCACGCTCTCCGCGGCTCCGTCGCCTTCCATAAGTGCGGGTGCGACTATGATCTGTATGTAAGGGTCATTCTTCTTCGCATTGGTGACCACATCACCTACCGCGGCTCCCGTGAGAGAAGTTATGACACCGATCGTCCTCGGAAATCTCGGGATGTATTTTTTGTACATCTCATCGAACATTCCGAGTTCTTCAAGTTCCTTTCGCAGTTCAAGGAGCGCTCTCATGCGCGCACCCTCTCCCGATTCGGAAACCCTCTCAAATACAAAAGAAAGCCCGAACTGTTGATGATAATTCAGGCTCCCGTAAAGTGTGACATGCGCGCCTTCCCGAATGATCTGTTTGTATTCGTAGGTGCACTTGCTCGCAAACATCATGCATTTAATGTTTGCTTTTTCATCCTTAAGATCAAAGTAGATGTGCCCGTTTCGGTTAGGCCCGTTATATCCGACGATCTCGCCTTCTATCTCTATCCTGCTCAGGGAGGATGAAAGTCTGATCGCATTATTCAGATTCTGTACTAATTCTGATACGCTGTATGCCATTAAGCAGATTCGTCCCTGACCTTGGTGAGAATGGCATTTACGAACGCGCCGCCCGTGTTGTCGCCGTATGTCTTGGCAATCTCAACAGCTTCGTTCATCGCAACATTCTGGGGAATATCATCATCATAAAGCATTTCATAGATACCGAGCCTGAGTGCGGAAAGCTCAGCCTTTCCCATACGGCTCCTGGTCCAGCCTACGGCGGCCTTGTCTATTGCCGCGTCTATCTCCGGAAGTTTTTCCTTTACGGCCCTGAACTTGGAGGTGATGTATTCGAGATCCTCGGGAAGATATCCCTCTTCTTCCGCGAATTCCTCGAAGCACTTTATCTGGTCTTCAAGCTCATTTTCCGGATAAAATTCAATGCGGAACACAAGTCCGAAGACTTTGTCCCGCAGTTTATGTCTTGTCATGTTCTTTTTATCGCTTACTTCCACGTCAGATCTCTACTCCGCTAACTCTGATATTTACGTCTGTGCAGGTAAGTCCGGTCATGTTCTCGACCGATGACTTGACCCTTGTCTGTACTGCCTGGCAGGTAGCGGGAATGGGATATCCGAATCTGGTGGAGATGATCATGGATATCTTGACATTGGTTCCTGCAATATCTGCCTTGATCAGTGATCTGCCCTTTACCTTCTCACTGATCCCTTCGACGCCCTCGACCTCGCTTGCGGCAAGCGCAGCGATCTCTTCAACTACAGCGTCTGCTATAAATACATGTCCGTTGTTCTCGCTGGTTCCGATGGAGATGCCGGACTTTTCCGTTGTATTCTTGGGTGCTTTGACCTTCTTTTCCTTAACAGCTGCCATATCAGGTCTCCTTTCAAAAATCGATACATTTAAGGCCTAAAACCATACTGAATAATTATACCATAAACTTGAATAATTTACTAATTCACGGGTCCTTCTCAATTCTTCGAGAATTCGGCGAGTTCGAGGCCCTTGTTACGGTCGATGGTCATCTGTGCACTCCACTCATTGATGAAAAGAAGGAGCGGATTGCCCTTCATGTCCCTTACCTTCTTCATGTCGGAGGTTCCGCTGAGCTTCTCGACATCGAATTCACCGGGATTGGTGATCCATCTGATGTGCTCGTAAGGCAGGGAATCCATCCTGACCTCGACATTGTACTCATTCTCCATACGGTACTTGAAGACGTCGAACTGGAGAACACCGACAACGCCGACGATGACATCCTCCATCGTTCCGGAAAGCTCGGTGAAGATCTGGATCGCACCCTCCTGTGCTATCTGGGTCGCACCCTTTACGAACTGCTTTCTCTTCATGGTATCCATCAGATGAACCCTGCAGAAATGCTCGGGAGCGAAGGTGGGGATGCCGTCATATTTTACGTTCATCGAAGGTGCGCATACGGTATCGCCGATAGAGAATATTCCGGGATCGAATACGCCGATGATGTCTCCGCCGTATGCCTCGGTGAGGATCTTTCTTTCGTCCGCCATTATCTGCTGTGGCTGAGAAAGTCTCATGGTCTTGCCGCTCGCGGGATGTTTGACTTCCTTATCCGCATCGAACCTTCCGGATACGATACGCATGAATGCAACCCTGTCGCGGTGAGCCTTGTTCATGTTCGCCTGGATCTTGAAAACAAATGCGGAGAAATCATTCTTGACGGGATCGATCTCGATCCTTTCTCCGGCACCGTTCTCGGCACTTCTCGAAAGGGGAGGTGTTGTCATATTCAGGAAATGCTTTAAGAAGATCTCGACACCAAAATTGGTGAGTGCGGATCCGAAGCATACGGGAGTAAGCTCTCCCGCCCTTACGGCATCGAGATCGAAGTCTGCTCCGGCACCGTCCAAAAGCTCCATCTCTCCGAGAAGCTTATCGGATGCGTCATCACCGATCAGTGCTCTCATCGCCGATTCATCGGATACGGATACAACCTCGGCATTTCCTTCCTTGGTTCCTTTTTCGGTATCAGAATACTTTATGACAGACTTGCTCTCTCTGTCATATACTCCCTGGAAGCTTTTACCGGAACCGATGGGCCAGTTTACGGGACAGGTTGCAATACCAAGCTCCTTCTCGATATCGTCGAGAAGGTCAAAGGTGTCCATCGCATCGCGGTCCAGCTTATTTATGAATGTGAAAATGGGAATATGGCGCATTACACAGACCTTGAAAAGCTTTCTTGTCTGTGCCTCAACGCCCTTTGATCCGTCTATTACCATGACTGCGGAATCGGCAGCCATAAGAGTTCTGTAGGTATCCTCGGAGAAATCCTGGTGACCCGGAGTATCAAGAATATTGATGCAGTAGCCGTCATATTCGAACTGGAGAACGGATGAAGTAACGGAAATACCACGCTGCTTCTCTATCTCCATCCAGTCGGAAACCGCGTGTCTTGCTGTGGCTTTACCCTTAACGGAACCCGCAAGATTTATCGCTCCGCCGTAGAGAAGAAACTTCTCGGTGAGAGTCGTCTTACCTGCATCGGGATGCGATATTATCGCAAAAGTGCGGCGACGGTTTATCTGTGATTCAATAGATTCTGAACTCATGTTTTCAAAGATCTCCTTGGAAAATAAAACTTATAAATTCTAAATATCAGGCCCAGATGAACCATACGAAAAGGTAGCCGGTCATTACCGCGGTAAGGGTAAAGGGCACTCCTATCTTCATAAAATCCCCAAAGCTTACTTCATATCCGGCCTTCCTCAGCATGCCGACACCGGCGATATTGGCGGATGCACCGATGGGAGTGAGATTTCCTCCGAGGGTCGCTCCGACAAGAAGTCCGAAGAAAAGGAAGTAGGGTTCAACTCCGAGTGTTGCGGACACGCTCGCGAGTATCGGAAGCATGGTGGCAACATAAGGTATATTATCAATAAATGCGGAAATTGCAACAGATCCCCATACAACTATTGTAAAAAGAAGGAATTTGTTGCTTCCTCCGGCACTTGCGATAAGTCCGGCAAGATCGTCGATGACACCGACATTGGTGATGCCTCCGATGACACAGAAAAGTCCGATGAGGAGAAGAACCATATCGATATCGAGGCTCTTGAACGAATGCTTAAGTCCGACTGTATCCTTATGGATGAGCAGCTCTCCGATGACGGTTATGACCGCACCCGTGATACAGATATATCCGTTGATCAGATCGGGTGTATTCGGAATGAAGGATGCGATGATGAGTGCGAGGACATACGCGATCATCATGAACGAAGGGAACAGATCCTTAACCTTCGTGCGCTCCTCGGATGTAACGGGAGCCTTCTCCTTCCTGAACATGAACATCATGATCGGAATCGTGAAGAATGCTCCGAGCTCGGTTGCAAAGAACATTCCGAGTTTACCGTGCATGACGAAGAAATCGGCGAAGTTCATATTTGCCGCACCTGCGAGCATGATAGATGTCGTATCTCCGACAAGTGTAGCCGCACCCTGAAGGTTAGAAGACACCGCGATACATATTATCATACCGACGGGCGATACGTTCAGTTTTTTACAGATGACCATCGCAACGGGTGCGACCATGAGCACGGTAGCAACGTTATCGATGAATGCGGAGATCAGTCCGGAAAAGACTGACATAAGTACCGTGACCCAGAGGATGTTGGGCGCGATCCTGAGAAGCGATTCCGCAATTACATTGGGCATCTTGGATTCGATGAAATAGTCGACTATGATCATCGTTCCCGAGATCATAAGTATGACATTCCAGTTAACGGCCGTGGGAACATCGGCAAGTTCAAGTATCTTGATATCCCCTATCGGAAGCAGTGACAGTATTATGAATATCGCTGCGGTTGAAAGTGCGGTGATCGATCTTCTCTTCGGAAATGCGATCATGAGCACATACATTATCACAAATAAAACTATTGCCGTAATCTTCACTTTTTAAAATTCTCCCTCAAAAATTATCATGCACCGCTCAGTCCGCAGGCTGTGACATTATGTATTTTTTTATCGCATTGAAGCTTTCCTGCGATATATCATGCTCAACCCTGCAGGCATCGTCTGCGGCGATCTTCGGGTCGATGCCGATCTTGACGAACCATTCGGTGAGCAGTCTGTGCCTTTCATAGATCATCTCTGCAATCTGTCTTCCGGCATCCGTAAGCGTAATATATCCTTCCTCGGAAACCGTGATGTATTCCTTTTCGCGGAGGTTCTTCATCGCAACACTCACGGACGACTTTTTGAAGCCCATCTCATTAGCGACATCGACGCCCCTGACGACCGGCTTTTTGTCACCGAGGATAAGGATACATTCGAGATAATCTTCTATCGATTCATTTTTTCGAAGTGCCATATTTCTATCTCCGTCATTTATCTCCGAAGCCGTCGTAAGGATTACCCGCTTCGGAAAGCCTGAGCATCGCCCTTGCCATTGATGCCCTGCTCTGCTCGTACTCCTGAATGCTCTGGTCCTGCCTGAGCTGCTCCATTGCTCTCTTGAGCGCACGCTCGGCCCTGGCCCTGTCGATATCCTCAGGCGCTTCTATGGAATCGACGAGCACCATCACGACATCCTTCCTGATATTGACCAGTCCCAGTCCGTTAACACCCGTCTTTACGATCTCATTGCCTTCATCATTCACAAACCTGAATCTGAGAACTCCTTCCTTAAGTGCCATTACAACGGGCTCGTGATGTGCAAGTATCTGATATGAACCGTCAAAAGCAGGGATGTTGAGTGATATCGCATCCCCGTCAAAAAAGGTCTTGTCGGCTGCTAAGATTTTCAGATGAAAGGAATCACCCATATCAGAGAGTCTCCGCTTTTTTGATCACGTCATCGATTGTTCCGACATTGAAGAACGCATTCTCGGGATACTCATCCATCTTACCGGAAAGTATCGCTTTAAATCCCTTGATGGTTTCCGAAAGCGGAACATACACGCCCTTGACGCCGGTGAAATTCTCCGCAACATGGAAGGGCTGTGAAAGGAATTTCTGTATCTTACGTGCTCTGTAAACGGTGAGCTTATCGTCCTCCGAAAGCTCATCCATTCCGAGTATCGCGATGATATCCTGAAGCTCCCTGTAATTCTGAAGGGTGGCCTGTACGCTTCTTGCGGTATTGTAGTGCTCCTCACCGACAACATCCGCTTCAAGAATTCTCGATGTGGATTCAAGAGGATCGACAGCGGGATAAATTCCCTGCTCAACAATCTTTCTCGAAAGAACGGTCGTTGCATCGAGATGTGCGAAAGTCGTTGCGGGTGCGGGATCGGTAAGATCGTCCGCAGGAACATAAACCGCCTGAACCGAGGTGATACTTCCGCCCCTTGTAGATGCGATCCTCTCCTGAAGCTCACCGAGTTCTGTCGCAAGTGTGGGCTGGTAACCTACGGCTGAAGGCATACGTCCGAGCAGTGCGGAAACTTCGCTTCCCGCCTGTACGAATCTGAAAATGTTATCTATGAAAAGAAGAACATCCTTGTGCTTTACATCCCTGAAATATTCGGCCATCGTAAGACCGGTCTCGGCAACTCTCATTCTTGCCCCGGGAGGCTCGTTCATCTGTCCGAATACCAGAGCGGTTCTTCCGAGAACTCCCGATTCATCCATCTCTCTCCAGAGGTCGTTACCTTCTCTGGATCTTTCTCCGACACCGGTGAAGATGGAATAACCGCCGTGCTCGGTCGCAACGTTTGTGATCAGCTCCTGGATGAGAACGGTCTTTCCTACACCGGCTCCTCCGAAGAGTCCGACCTTACCGCCCTTGGAATAGGGTGCGAGCAGATCAATGACTTTGATACCCGTCTCAAGAATCTCTACAACGGGGCTCTGATGTTCAAAGGAAGGAGCGTCCCTGTGTATGGACCATCTCTCCGTTTTTTCGAGTTCTCCTTTTCCGTCAAGGGTATTACCGAAAACATTGAAGAGTCTTCCGAGAGTAAGATCTCCGACGGGTACGGTTATAGGTCCGCCCGTAGCCTCGACCTCCATATGCTTTGAAAGTCCCTCCGAAGGTGAGAGCATAATGCATCTGACGGTCTTGTCATCGAGGAGCTGTGCAACCTCCATGACTCTCGTTTCACCGTCTGCCTGTACAGTTAACGCATCCTTTATGAAGGGTTTTACATCCGGTGAAAACTCAACGTCAACAACAGGTCCCATGACCTGTACGATAACTCCGGTTCCTTTGTTAGTTATGTTTCTCATTTGCGCTATTCCTTCGTGCTTTTGCGGCTTTCTGAGCCTTTGCACCGGCTGCAACTTCCGTGATCTCCTGCGTTATCATCGCCTGTCTTTCACGGTTGTATTCGATACCCAGATTTCTTATCATCTCACTGCCGTTACGATCGGCGGCATCCATCGCGAGCATCCTGTCATTCTGTTCCGCGCAGTATGAATCTACAAGTGCGCAGTAGATATATCCGGTAAGAACATCGGGAACGATTATATCCATAACCTCTGTGGCTGACGGGACAAATTTCAGTTCCTCGTCATGCAGATCAACATCCCTTCTGTCATCGACCTCTGTCCTTACCAAAGGAAGAAGATGCATTACCCTCGCTTCGCTTGTGAGCTGGTCCTTCATCGTTGTATAGACGATCGATACGTCATCAACATTTCCGGAATTGAATTCCTTCAGCATCGTGTCGCATATGACTCTCGCCCTGCTGAGTGTGGGATTCTGCGCCGTGTATTTGAACTGTCCCTCGAGGTGGACCTTCTTACTGGCAAAATACTGTCTTCCCGCTTCGCCGACAACATAGAGGACAACCTTCTCTTTGCTGTCGGAAAACCTGCTCTCCGTAAGCTTAAGCACGTTGTGGTTATACGCACCGCACAGTCCCTTGTCGGCAGTTATGACTATGACGGCATGGGTACGGTCCTTGCCCTTCTTTTCGGGACGTCCGTCGGTGAAGCGGTGCTTAACATGCTCCGAAGCATTCATTATCGTCAGGAGCATTTCCTGAAGCGCATCAAAATACGGATCGTTGAGCTCCGCGTCCTTCTTTGCCTTACGAAGCTTCGTCGATGAGATCATGTACATGGCATTTGTGATTTTCATGGTATCCCGCACGCTTCTTATGCGTCCCGAGATTTCTCTTAATCCCGCCATATCATTCCCTGATGCTCATAAACTCCGTTAACTGTTCCTGTGCTTTCTGTACAAGGAAATATTTCTCATCATCATTGAGGGTGCCGCCGAGTTCGACATCATGAACAATGGTCTGTTCCTCCGCATGAACCTTATCAAGATAATCCGCCATGAACTCCCTTGCCATATCAACCGGTACGGTATCGATGACGCCTGAATTGACTACGGTAAGAGTGATGACCTGATCCGACATTGATCTTGGATGACCGATGGGCTGTTTCAAAAGCTCCATGAGAAGTCTTCCGTGGCGGAGCTGGTTCTTGGTCGCATCGTCGAGGTCTGACGAAAACTGTGTGAAGACCTCCATCTCCCTGTACTGTGCAAGGTCGATCCTGACCGAACCCGCAGCCTTCTTCATTGCCTTGGTCTGTGCCGCTCCGCCGACTCTCGATACGGAAAGTCCGACATTTACGGCGGGCCTGAAACCGAGGAAGAACAGGTCGCTCTCAAGATAGATCTGTCCGTCGGTGATGGAGATGACATTGGTGGGAATGTATGCGGAAACATCTCCCGCCTGTGTTTCGATTATCGGAAGTGCGGTAATGGAACCGCCGCCGAGTTCATCCGAAAGTCTCGCACTTCTTTCAAGAAGTCTTGAATGAAGATAGAATACGTCTCCGGGATAAGCTTCTCTTCCGGGGCTTCTTTCAAGCAGCAGCGAAAGTGCTCTGTAAGCGACCGCATGCTTGGAAAGATCGTCATAAACAATGAGCACATCCTCGCCCTTGTTCATGAAAAACTCCGCGATCGAAGTTCCCGAATAAGGCGCAATATACTGCAGAGGTGCAGGATCCGATGCAGTCGACGAAATGACTATGGTGTAATCCATTGCACCCGCATTCTTGAGTGTATTAACAAGCTTTGCTATGGTGGAAGCTTTCTGACCTATCGCAACATATATGCACTTAACTCCCTTGCCCTTCTGGTTGATGATCGTATCGAGGGCAATGGAGGTTTTTCCGGTCTGTCTGTCGCCGATGATAAGCTCTCTCTGTCCGCGTCCGATGGGGAACATCGAATCTATGGAAAGAATTCCCGTCTCGAGAGGTGTATCAACGGGCTGTCTTGATGTTATCGAAGGAGCGGGGCTTTCGATCGGCCTGTAACCTTCCGCTTCAAAAGGCCTTCCTCCGTCAATGGGTTCTCCGAGTGCATTCAGTACCCTTCCGATGAGTGCGTCGCCCACCGGCACACCCGCTCTCATACCGGTACGCGCGACCTCGTCCCAAACCCTTATCTCACTGTCCTTACCGAAAAGAATGACACCGCAGTCTTCTTTTCTGATATCCTGGACCATTCCCTTGATGCCGCTTGAAAAGATCAGTATCTCTCCGTATTCCGCACGTTCGAGTCCCTTGACTCTTGCGATGCCGTCACCTGCGGAGGTGACGTATCCGGATCTTCTGAAACGGGCGGCAAGCCTGAACTCATCCGTTGTTGTCCTGAGAATGGAGATGACATCTTCATCCGCTCCGACATTCTTTCTTATTGCCTGGAGCTTTTCGTTGAACTGGCCGAGTCTTCCTCTCGTACTCCAGTTATATACTTCATTGCCGCACTTAAGAATGAATCCTCCGCCGAGTGATTCGTCATACTCTACGGAGAAGTCGATGTCTTCCGCACTGCGGTCGTCATTAACATATTTTCCGAGAACAAAATTCCAGATTCCCTGCAGCTGCTCTTCACTGGGGGCGGTCACATAATACAGGACGACCTGAAATCCGGGTTTTTTACTCATACCCTTTATCCCCCTTACTTAGCCTGCTCAAGGAATCTGTCGTAAAGCTGTTTATCCATTTCCTCGCTCTGATCGGCGGTAACGATCCTCTCGGCAGCCTTTGCTACCATATCGGTGATCTCCTGATTGGCCTTGCGGAGTCTGAGCTGTCTTTCCTCTTCGGCTTCCTTCCTGGCCTGTGCAAGGATCTTATCCGATTCCTTCTTTGCCTGCTCCATCAGCCTGTCATACTCACCGGAAGCCTGATTGCGCGCTTCGGTAAAACGGCGCTCCTTCTCGTTCTCGATGTCACGGATGGATTCGTCGTATTTCTGCTTGGTGGCAAGTGCTTCTTCATTTACCTTGTCGGCCTCGGCATATTTGTCCTCGACCTCCTGTCTCCTCTTATCAAGTATCTTGTGAATGGGCTTGATAAGAAAGATCTTCACTACGGCAAAAAGAAGAAGAACATTTATGATGGTAAATACCAGATTGATATCTATCCTGAGCATTTTTTACCCCTCGTTATCAGCCCAAAAAGAGTATTATCATAACGCCTACAACGAACGCATAGATCGCTGTAGCCTCAGCAAGTGCTCCGCCGAGTATGAGAAGTTTCATGATCTTGGAATCCGCTTCGGGCTGTCTTGCACATGCATCACATGCTTTAGCGGTCGCGATTCCGAGACTGATTCCCGCTCCGAGGCATCCGAGTGCCGCAATGCTTGCTCCTATTGCTACCATTTTTCTTTCCTCCTTGGATAAACCTTGAATTTTATTCCAGAGCTTCTTTTATATACATTCCCGTCAGGAATACGAAAACATATGCCTGAAGGAGTCCGTCAAAGATATCGAAGTACAGTGAGAACACCGCGGGGATCACCGCAGGTACGACGCACTTCAAAAGTTCCATGATGACGAATGCACCGAGTACGTTACCGAAAAGTCGCATGCACAGCGAGAGCGGTTTGATCCCGAGCTCCAGTATGTTGATGGGAGTTACGAGCGCAACGGGCTGTGTGAAACCTTTGAGCCATCCGCCGAGATGCTTTTTCCTGATCGCCGCTATCTGTACGATGACGATACTCATGACGGCAAGTGCGGCGGTAACATTCAGATCCTTGGTCGGGGGCTTGAATCCGAACAGTCCGATCAGATTGGAAAGCCCGATGAAGATCAGCACGGTGAGAAGATACGGAACATATTCATGGCCCTCTTCTCCGACCATGGATTCCACAAGTTCCTCGCCTTTTACGACAAGCCACTCGGCAAGGGCCTGTCTTCTCGAAATGTTCTTCACCTTAAGGCCCGCTGTTAGGATGAGGCACAGAACAAGAACTATGCCTATGACTATCCAGCTTACGACAACGGATTCGGCAACGCCGATGGTATGTCCCGCTATCTCGAACGAGAAAACGTCATGCGTTTGAAGTTGTTCCAGAACCTCTTCAGCTATCCGTTCCATTTTCCGCACTCCTTCGGTTAAGAGTTTCGATCATTCCGAGTTTCTTCTGTTTACTTTCTATCCATTTGTCGACACCTTCGACAAATTCGTTCCATCCCGCGTGTACTTCGGTCCTGGTCTGCTTTCCCGTATCCTTTATAAGGGCACCGAGGACCGTCCTGAAGAATTCCTTCTCCCTGTCATCCATTCCCTCATATCCGTCCATCATCTGGCGGATGCTCTTTACGGGAGTAAGACCCATTGTGACAAGATCGCTGCTGTCGCATGCATCGGCCACACCGAATACGATATCGATGAACCTTGCACGGTCCTTCATATCCATGCCGGAAAGCCACTGCATAAGAGCGGTGTTCAATATCACCGCAGTCTTTTTGAGGCTTTTCAGATGCTCGAGGTCGATATCCTTCACAACCCATGTGTAAGGATCGTGCTGTCCCACACCGATACCGGTGCTCTTTACGACCTCATAGATATTGTCGGTCTCAAAAAGCATACCGACGAGAGAGCTCTGGGGGACACGCTTTACGATCCTGGCCCTGATGCTCTCATATCCTATCTTATCCCTGAATTCTTCCCTGACGGCAGGACCGTCGAAAGAATATATGCTTATTATACGCTTTTTTATCGGATCTGGCACTAAAGACGATGCATATACGGATAAAAGCCCGCCTTTTGAATGACCGCCTACGTAAAAGGAGCCGGAAAGCAGTCCCGAAGCCGTTTTAAGGTAACCCACGGCCTCTTTTTCACCGGGAATCCTGTCCTTGATGGAAAGATCGAAATCCTCCTTCCAGCCGACCATGTTCTCGTCCGTTCCCCTGAATGCGACAAAACCGGTCCCGCCCGGGAGTTTGAAGGTTATCGCGGAAAACTGGATATCACGCTCCCTGTCAACGATATTTACATAGTGGGTCATGGAAAGGGTTCCGAACCTCTTTCCTGCGACCATCCGCGTAAAAAGCTCCCTGTTTACCTTCTCATACCTGGTATCGGAAAACAGCTTTGCAAAATCCTTATTCTTTTTGAGAGCCTTGATGGGAATAAAAGAATCACTTTCGTCCGGGCCCGGAATAAGCCCGTCGAATTTGAGATATGAAAACTGGGCAAGAATAAGAGCATCGACTTCACCGAAGGGAAGTCTGTCGAAAGGCTTGTCACCGAATTTTTCAAGATAATCAAGAATTGTATCGCTCATTTTGCTCTTTTTGTTTCATTATCCGAAGTTTTAGGTTATGATACATTCTATGGAAAAGAAATGGACTCCCAAAAGAATATGTGCCCTTCTGATAGTCATCCTTCTCGTACTCATGTATGTGATGACTCTGGTCGTTGCGATAATATGGCCCGGAAACGGTTCCAAACTTTTCGCGCTGTGCCTGCTCGTGACCGTAGCCGTACCCGTCTGCGCATATCTCGGAATATGGATCTATACACAGGCTACAGGCAAGAAGACCATCGCCAGTGTCCCCGAGATCCCCGGTGAAAAGGAAGCAAGGGAAGCTTCGGAGGAAGCATCAGATACCGACTCCGATACTCCTTAAGTCTTCGTTAGCCTTCTCCATATCGGTAAATACGAAAGCATTGAAGCCGCATTCTTTTGCGGCTTTTATATTTCTCTCAAGATCGTCGAAAAATACGCACTCTTCCGGAACAAGTGAATACTTGTCACAGAGCAGCTTGTAAAACTCGGGCTCGGGCTTTATGAGGCGCACCTCATAGCTGTATATTCCGCCGTCACAGTATTTGTCGAACTCAAGTGCATCGCTGCACTCATGGTATGCCTTTTCCGAGAAATTGGACAGGTAGAACACCTTGTATCCCGCCGCCTTAAGGCTATTTATCCAGGGGATCGCATAATCCCTGGGAGTAACCATTCCATGGACATTGGCGAAGGTTTCCCTGAGCACGTCTTCAAGCTCCGGGTCTTCCGAGATAAAGCCCTGCATGCATTCTTCGTCGCTCATCTCACCCCTGTCGAATTCGTGCCAGTAAGGGCTGTCGACGGTGGCTTTTTCGATGCGCTTTATCATGGCTTCATCGTGTCCCTTGTCCTCGAGGAAGCCCTTCCATCTGAAATCCGTTAATACATTTCCTACATCAAAAACTATATTTTTTACCATATTAAAACCTTAAAAGCCGGAATTCCCCTCAAGGAATTCCGGCATCCTTTATCATTTTGAAAGAGGTGACTTTCTGTAGATGATATCATCTCTGGAAGGTCCGTTGGATATCATGGTTATCGGATATCCGATCTCCTTTTCGATGAACTCTACATAGTCGCGGCATTCCTGAGGCAGGTCTTCGTAATTCTTGATGCCTCTTATGTCGGTCTTCCATCCCTTGAATACTTTAAGAACGGGCTTAGCCTTCTCAAGCTTGCTTGTTACGGGGAAGTCCTTGGTCTCTTTTCCGTCGACCTCGTAAGCCACACATACGGGGATCTCATCGAGGTACTTGAGAATATCGAGAACGGTGAATGCGACATCGGTTGTTCCCTGAAGCCTGCAGCCGTACTTGGAAGCTACACAGTCGAACCAGCCGACTCTTCTGGGACGTCCGGTCGTTGCTCCGTACTCTCCGCCGTCTCCGCCGTTACGTCTGAGCTGTTCTGCCTCGTCACCGAAGATCTCGGATACGAATGCACCCGCACCTACCGCGGAAGAATAAGCCTTGCATACAGTTACGATCTTCTTTATCTCATAGGGAGGAATTCCCGCACCTATCGCACCGTATGCCGCAAGTGTCGATGAAGAGGTAACCATGGGATAGATTCCGTGGTCAGGATCCTTCATGGTTCCGAGCTGACCCTCGAGGAGGATCTTCTTTCCGGCTTTGATTGCTTCATCAAGGAAAAGAGATACATCACATACATAAGGAGCGATCATATCCCTGTACTCTCTGAGTGTTTTAAGAGTCTCTTCAACGCTGATCTCGGGCTGGTGGTAAAGCTCTCTTAAAAGAACGTTCTTCTGGACAAGTACTCTGGGTACCTTCTCCTCAAGAAGCTCGTCATCAAAGAGTTCGCTTACCTGGAAGCCGATCTTCGCATATTTATCGGAATAGAAAGGAGCAATTCCTGATTTGGTCGATCCGAACGACTTTCCTGCGAGTCTCTCCTCTTCATACTTATCAAAAAGAATGTGATAAGGCATTACGATCTGAGCCCTGTCGGATACAAGGATGTGGGGCTTGGGAACGCCCTTTTCAACGATGCCGTTTATCTCGTTAACGAGAACGGGGATGTTGAGTGCAACACCGTTTCCGATGATGGAAGTCGTATGTGAATAGAAAACTCCGGAAGGAAGCGTATGGAGGGCAAATTTACCGTAGTTATTGACTATGGTGTGACCTGCATTTGCTCCACCCTGAAATCTGATGATGATATCGGAATCCTGTGCAAGCATATCGGTGATCTTGCCTTTTCCTTCATCACCCCAGTTAGCGCCTACGATCGCTGTGACCATTTAATTTCCGCCTTTCAAATCTAAAACAACTTGTTCCGGG
>JAFZWW010000036.1 GCA_017617005.1 Lachnospiraceae bacterium | reverse complement strand
CGAGAAGTGCATTGATCCTGTCAGGCTCAAACTTGATCCTCTTAAGGTCTGCGATGGTCTCCTTTACATCAACGATTCCGCCGACGACTTCGCCCGCACCGAGCTCTTCGATGAGCTGGCAGGCTCTGTTCATGGCATCCTCGGCATTCCTGGGATCGAGTCCCTTTTCAAAGATACCCGAAGCATCGGTCCTGAGACCGATCCTCTTAGCCGACTTTCTGATATTGGTTCCGTTGAAGGTAGCGGCTTCGAAAAGAAGGTTCTTCGCATCATCTGTGATCATGGAGTTCTCTCCGCCCATGATTCCCGCGATACCGATCTCCTTTTCACCGTCACAGATCATGAGAACGTCGTTATCGAGATTGCGCTCCTGACCGTCGAGGGTCACGAACTTGTCTCCGTCCTTCGCACGTCTTACGATGATCTTGCTGCCGGCAACCTTATCAAAATCGAATGCATGCATGGGCTGGCCATACTCAAGCATTACGAAGTTGGTGATGTCAACAATATTGTTGATGGGTCTGATGCCTGCGGCACCGAGTCTGTGCTGCATCCATTTGGGTGAAGGCTCGACCTTGATATTTCTTACAAGTCTGGCAGTATATCTGGGGCAAAGATCGGGTGCCTGGACCTCAACCTTTACGAAATCATTAACGTTCTCGGAATTTCCTGTTGCCTTTACTACGGGAGGCTTGAATTCTTTTCCGAAGGTAGCGGCCGCTTCCCTTGCGATACCGATGATGCTGTAGCAGTCGACTCTGTTGGAGGTTACCTCATACTCGACAACGGTGTCATGAAGTCCGAGAAGCTCTACCGCGTCCGCACCTGCCTCTGTGTCGGCAGGGAAGATATAGATTCCCTCGGGATCGGCTTCGGGATAGAAATTGACATCACTTCCGAGTTCATCGATTGAGCACATCATGCCGAAGGACTCAACTCCGCGAAGTTTTCCGGCTTTGATGGGATAACCTTCTTCGGGTGCGGGACCTTCATCATGAGCGCTTCCCGCAACTCTTCCGCCCGCAAGAACAACGGGAACCTTGTCTCCTTTATGTACATTGGGAGCACCGGTGACGATCTGAATGGTCTCGGAACCGGTATTTACCTGACAGACAACAAGTTTGTCAGCATCGGGATGCTGCTCGACGCTCAGAACTTCGCCGACGATTATCTTCTCGAGATTCTTATCTCTTCTTGAATAATTCTCTACTTTCGTGCCGGACAGGGTCATTCCGTCCCTGTATTCCTGATCTGTGACATCAAGATCGGGCACATAATCTTTAAGCCAGGACAATGGTGTATTCATATCTATAAAATCCTTTCATCATAGGTTGTGATCAATATCAGAACTGTTTAAGGAATCTGAAGTCGTTTTCATAGAGGAGTCTGAGATCGTCTATTTCATACTTAAGAAGCGCTATTCTCTCAAGTCCTACTCCGAAAGCAAAACCGTTATATTCATTGGGATCGATGTTACACATCTCAAGGACGTGAGGGTGAACCATTCCGCATCCGAGGATCTCGATCCAGCCTTCGTTCTTGCAGAATCTGCAACCCTTGCCGCCGCACTTGAAGCAGGAAACATCCATCTCTGCCGAAGGCTCGGTGAACGGGAAGTGGTGAGGCCTGAACTTGACCTTGGTATTCTCACCGAACATCTGCTTGGCGAATTCCTGAAGCGTTCCCTTTAGATCTGCGAAAGTGATGTTCTTGTCAATGACAAGACCTTCAACCTGGTGGAAGCAGGGTGAATGGGTGGCGTCAACTTCATCCGAACGGAAAACTCTTCCGGGTGCGATCATCCTGATGGGAAGTCTTCCCTTCTCCATCTCGTGGATCTGGCAGCCCGAAGTCTGTGTCCTGAGAAGCATATCGCCGTTGATATAGAAAGTATCCTGCTCATCCTTGGCGGGATGGTCGGCAGGAATATTGAGTGCTTCGAAATTGTAATAATCCTTCTCGATCTCGGGACCTTCGACAACCTCATAGCCCATTCCGATGAATACTCTCTCGATCTCGTCAAGAGCGATCTGAATGGGATGACGGTGTCCGGGAGTGGGTACATCACCGGGAAGTGTTACGTCTATGGTCTCTGTCTTAAGCCTGAGATCAAGCGCAGCATTCTCGAGCTTTGACTTGGTCTCTTCAAGAACTCTCTCGATCTCCGCTCTTGTATCATTAACGAGCTGTCCGACCTTGGGACGGTCCTCGGGTGATACATCCTTCATGGATTTGAGAACTTCGGTAAGCTCTCCCTTTTTTCCGAGGATGGCAACGCGTACCTCGTTCAGCTTATCGGGCGTATCGCTCTCAGCGATCCTGGCAAGCGCCTTCTGCTTAATCTCTTCAAGTTTTTCTTTCATATGATTCCTTCCCGGCTCCGTAAAGCCTAAGATTATTTACTTTCCTTGTTCAAAAACAGCCTATTGAATTCCGATGTGACACGGGGCCAGATGTGATTGAAATACGCTCCGATAAAGAGCATATACATAAGGCAGTACATCCATAGCATCGATAATACGAGGAATGTCATCGTCCCATATATCGTGATGCCGTAGCCCATGTTGACTATCGCGGTAAATACTACGGAAAAGAACATCCATCCCGCGGATGCGATCATGGCTCCGGGTATCTGCTTACGGTATTTAAGCTTAAGCCCCTTGGTCTCAAGGCTGTTTCCGTCCTCGTCTATCCAGGGATCTGTCTGGTTCCAGATCTTGATCAGCTTCTTGTCTGAAAACATCTTGATCTGTCTGTTCTTGTTCTGAGGTCCCCTGTAAGGCATCCATGTGTAAAAAACGGCAAAAACAAGGGACAGGATAACAAATGTATATAAAAGTCTCGGTTTCATGATAAAGCCCTTCATAACCGAAACATCAATCTTCAGGAAGATAAGTATGCGTTTGAACATATCCGTACCGATGACCATTATGGATATGCTCAGAAGGAGTGAGAGAAGCATTACGACAATATAAAATCCGCTCACGATCCTCAGGGTAAAATAGTTTCTTTCTTCTTTTACCTCATTGACGGTATTCAGGCCCTGTATGATGGCCATTATACCCTTTCCTGCAGTCCATATCGTCGCAATGATCGATATGGTAATAACTCCGGCATTGGAGTCATATATCTGATAGATCAGATTCTCCAAAAATCCGTTAAAAATAATTGGCGTAGCCGCCTCTATCAGTTTTATCAGTTCCTCTTCGCTCAGTCCCGTATAGGGGAACATGCTGCAAATGAGCACCAAAATAGGAACCAGTGATATAAAAAGGAAAAATGCTGCACTGGCTGAATAGGCATTTATGTCCAGCTGTCGCATTTTGACGACAAACCTTCTTGCTTTGAAAAACAGTTCGATCATAAGTGACAAGAGCCTGCAGACATAGTAAGACCCTTAGAAGACCCCTCGCCTTTTGACGCCTAGCCAAAGCCAGGTGGGTAACCGCATCATGACATTTGCCTTCCCCTGGCGCCTTTCGGTGGGGGCATGACAGCCGCACATGAGATGTAGGAATCCCGTTAAAGGTAAATGTAGGTTCAAAAAATACAGGGGATCAACCTCGGGCTAAGGTAATTATAGCCTTAAACACGCGTATTTTCAATAAATTAAAGAAAAATCGGGGACAGCTTTTTGGCTGTCCCCGAGGCTGTTTAATTCATTAAGATCAAAGCTGAGGGCCTGCTGCAACAAGTGCCTTGCCTGCCTCGTTGGTCTCATACTTCTTGAAGTTCTTGATGAAACGTCCTGCAAGATCCTTAGCCTTCTCTTCCCATTCGGAAGCGTTAGCATAGGTGTCGCGGGGATCAAGGATCTCGGTGCTTACGCCGGGAAGCTCGGTGGGAACTTCGAAATCGAAGTAAGGGATCTTCTTGGTGGGAGCATTCTTGATGTCTCCGTTAAGGATTGCATCGATGATTCCTCTGGTATCGGGAATGGAGATTCTCTTTCCGGTTCCGTTCCATCCGGTATTAACGAGGTAAGCCTTAGCTCCACTCTTCTCCATCTTCTTAACGAGCTCCTCACCGTACTTGGTAGGATGAAGCTCAAGGAATGCCTGTCCGAAGCAAGCTGAGAAAGTAGGGGTAGGCTCAGTGATTCCGCGCTCGGTTCCTGCAAGCTTTGCAGTGAATCCGCTGAGGAAGTAGTACTGAGTCTGCTCGGGAGTAAGGATGGAAACGGGAGGAAGTACTCCGAAAGCATCAGCTGAAAGGAAGATTACGTTCTCAGCTGCAGGGCCTGCGGAAACGCCGTTAACATTCTTAGCGATGTTCTTGATGTGCTCAATGGGATAAGATACACGGGTGTTCTCGGTAACGCTCTTATCGTCGAAGTCGATCTTGCCGTTTGCATCAACGGTAACGTTCTCAAGGAGAGCATCCTTCTTGATAGCGCCGTAGATGTCGGGCTCGTTCTCCTTGGAGAGGCCGATAACCTTTGCATAGCATCCGCCCTCAAGGTTGAATACGCCGTTGTCATCCCAGCCGTGCTCGTCATCACCGATGAGGAGTCTCTTGGGATCGGTTGAAAGGGTGGTCTTACCTGTTCCTGAAAGACCGAAGAAGATAGCGGTGTGCTTTCCTTCCATATCGGTGTTTGCGGAGCAGTGCATGGAAGCCATTCCCTGAAGAGGAAGGAAGTAGTTCTGCATAGAGAACATACCCTTCTTCATCTCTCCGCCGTACCAGGTGTTGAGGATGACCTGCTCACGGGAAGTAACGTTGAAGAGAACTGCGGTCTCAGAGTTGAGTCCGAGCTCCTTGTAATTCTCAACCTTAGCCTTGGAAGCGGTGTAAACGATGAAGTCAGGCTTGAAGTTAGCCTCTTCCTCTGCCGAAGGCTTGATGAACATGTTGCGTACGAAGTGAGCCTGCCAAGCAACCTCCATGATGAAACGTACGCACATTCTGGTATCCTTGTTAGCGCCGCAGAATGCATCGACTACGAAAAGTCTCTTGCCGGAAAGCTGTTGAAGAGCAAGCTTCTTACAGGTGTCCCATGCTTCCTGGGTAGCGGGATGGTTGTCATTGGGATACTCGGGAGTGTTCCACCAAACGGTATCTTTAGACTTGTCATCCATAACGATGAACTTATCTTTGGGAGAACGACCGGTGTAAACGCCTGTCATAACGTTGACGGCACCGAGCTCGGTGAGCTGGCCCTTGTCATAACCGGTGAGGTCGGCTTTTAATT
>JAFZWW010000003.1 GCA_017617005.1 Lachnospiraceae bacterium | reverse complement strand
TTGCCGGTCTGTCCGCATCCTGCGAGAACTGCGGTAAGCATTGATGCTGCAAGCAACAAACTTAAAAGTTTCCTTTTCATAATTTTTGTTCTCCCTTTCTTTTAGGAAAAATTTTTGTTGCACGTATAAAGTAACACGGACGAAGTGGAATTAATTTTTATGCGTCTTGAAATTTTTTTTATGATTCGGGCATCAAAATAGCCGTACCGGATATTTTTTGTCATCCGGTACGGCTGTTAGCAATAATTTACCCTTTATCTGGCATACAGATATACGTCTTCTTTCAGGTGGAACCCGCTGTTTATGATAACTTCGTCCATATTTTCGGCGGTTACGGCTATGGGATCGAGTCCTATATAGGGAATGTCAAAGCTTCCGTCATTTATTGTGGTGATATCGTCCCCCGTCAGTTCCTCACCCTTTGCAAGGGCTATCGCACACTCCGCGGCACGCTTTGCAAGCCTTTCAAACGGCTTATACACGGTCATCGTCTGCGTGCCCTCGACGATCCTCTGGCAGGCTTCAAGGTCCGCATCCTGGCCTACCACAGGTATCTCGCCCGCAAGTCTCTGGATCGAAAGGGCCTGGATCACCTGGCCGGCAAGGTTATCGTTTCCGCACATTATCGCATCCACTTCGGCAACGGTCTCGGGATGGGTGTAGATATAATCTCCCGCGATCTCCGCTCTCCAGCCGTCGCAGTGGATGGAATCAACTATCTCCATCCTGTACTTCGCACATACATCCCTGAATCCCGCTTCCACAAGGGGAACGTTATTGTCGGTGGGGGATCCTCCCAGCATGAGAACTTTTCCGCCCTGCAGACCGTTCCTTAAGAATGCTTCCGCCATAAGCTGGCCGACCATATAGTTATCGAAGGTTATATACAGGTCGACATTGGAATCCGTGATAAGTCTGTCATATGCGATTATCTTGATTCCGGCATTTCTGGCCTTTTCAACCTGCTCCCTGAGGGATTCGGAATCGATGCAGACGATCACTATGACATCAACGCCTTTATTTATGAAATATTCTATCTGCTCCTTCTGTTTCTCGATATCGCCGTTCGCGTTCTGTACATTGACGGTCGCTCCGAGTTCCTTGGCGGTGGATACGAATACGTCCCTGTCCCTCTGCCATCTTTCGATAACGAAAGAGTCAAAGCTCATTCCTATCTCGATCTGGTCCTCGCCCTGGGATGCATCCGATGATGTCTCGCCGGATTTGGCGGAACATGAAGAAAGAAGCAGGAGTGCGCATGCTATTAACGCTGTGATCCTTCTTTTCAATTACTTGCCCTCTCTGTATTCCGTAGGTGTCACACCCACATTCTTTTTAAATGTCTTACTGAAATAATTGGGATCCGAATAACCGGATTTCGCACAGATCTCCTTCATGGAATACTGTGTGGTGCTGAGAAGTTCCTTGGCCTTTTCTATCCTGAGCTTGGTAAGGTAATCGATGAAGTTCTCACCGGTCCCTTCCTTGAATATTCTGCTCAGATAGTACGAGCTGATATTTACTTCACGGGATACATCCTCAAGGGTGATGTTGAGGGTGTAGTTTTTCTCAATGTATTTCTTGGCAGCTTCGATCGCATCGTTGGAGCTTTCTTCGCGCTTGGTAGAAATGTTCCTGCATGAGAATATGATCCTGTCGGAAAACCAGTTCCACAAACTGTCGGGATCATCTATTCCCATGAGGGTGGGAAGATAATCCCTTCGGTCGGATATGCTGTATACCATACCGCCGCTCCTGTATGATATATGCTCGGCGCGGAGTGCAAACTCAAGGATCTTGAGCCTTATGTCCATTATGTCTCCGCCCTTGATATATTCGAAGTATTCCTTTGCAGCGCTTATTGCCGCATCGGTTCTTCCCTTTTCGACTTCTTCGAAGATCTTCTTTTCGATATCTACGGGATAGTTCTCGGAGTATTCGCAGCCGATGGGAAGATCGTCCGCATGAGCCACTGTGTTCGTCGTAAGGAGAAGGGAATTGATCGCATCGCGGTATGAGCTTTCCATATCCCTGATCTTCTCGACTCTTCCGACACCTATCCTGAAGGCGATGTCTGTCTTCTCCCTGAGCTTGTGCGCAAGATCCCTTGCCTTGGAGATGACGGAGACTCTGTCGTTATAATCCATCGAGGATTCGTTAAAAGGAATGAGCACGGCGATCTTGTTGCTCATTACCGAACCGACGATACCGCCAAAATAATCCTTGATGTAATTTCTTATATCATGATAATGCTGCTGAAGCTTGACACCGGAGCCGACCGCATTTGTCATGTGATTTCCTTCAGCGGCATCACCGGAAACGATGACCATCATGTATCCGTAGTCCTCGTTTATCTCAAGCATTGTCTTGTAATTGTCTATATCCTCATCAAAATATTCGTGGAAGAGGATATTGTAGATAAGTCCGTTCTCGAGTATGGGGATGACGGTCTCAAGTTTTTCTTTTACGACAAGATCGTTGGTGCGCCTGTTCTTCTCCTCGTCGACCATTGCCATTGCTTTTTTGATCGCGGAGATCATCAGGTTCTTGTCCATAGGCTTGGTGATGTATTCGATCGCACCGAGTTTGATCGCTTCCTGGGCATAATCGAATTTATCGTATGCACTCATGATGATGAAGATGATATTGTCATTGCCGGAGCGGATCTCCTTCATCGCGTCAAGTCCGTTTATTCCGGGCATCTGGATATCCATTATCGCGATATCGGGATGGTATGTCTCGGCAAGCTCGATAACGGAGCGTCCCGTCTTTGCCGACTTGGTCTCACACTCCGATCCGAATTCTTTTTCGATTATGAACTTGAGCGAATCGATGACTATTCCTTCGTCGTCCGCAAGTAAGATCTTGTACATGATCAGTTGTCTCCGTCTTTTTTAAGATAGATCGTAAATTTGGTGCCTTTGCCTTCTCCCTCGCTCGAGATGTCGAACACGTCCTCGTTCTCGGAGAAAAGCTTGAGTCTTGCTATAACATTATCCATGCCGATGCCGTTGGATTCTTTCTTTTCCGGATCGGGCTGCTGACCGCTCATAAGCTTTTCTATGGTCTCCTCACTCATTCCGATACCGTTGTCCTCGATCCTTATGCAGGCATAATCATCCATAGGATAAACACTCAGCTTTATCCTGCCCTCCCCGAGCATATCCCTTATGCCGTGGTTGACACAGTTCTCGACAAGAGGCTGGAGGATCATACTGGGCATCTTTACATTAAGAAGGGAACTGTCGACTTCTTTTTCGAAGATGATGTCACCGGAAAAACGCACATTCAGAATGTAGATGTAGTTGTCGACCAGTTCAAGTTCCTCGCCCACGGTAACAGTCTGGAAGCCTTTCTTAACATTGTATCTGAAAAACTCAGCCATGACGCGCACATATTCGCTGGTCCTGTCGGCACCTTCGAGCATCGCAAGCTGTGCACCCGCATTAAGGGTATTGAAAAGAAAGTGCGGATTGATCTGCGACTGGAGATATTTAAGCTGCGCATCCTTGAGGTGGGCTTCCATGAGGAGTTCCTTTTCCTTCAGCTGTCTCTCCGTCTCGGCATTTTCCCTTACCTGTCTGATGTAGTTCTGGATACTGACAACCATCTGGTTGAACGCACGGGTAACGACACCGACCTCGTCTTCCGATTCGACGGTGAGAGGCGCAACATCGAAATTACCCTTACCGACTTCATCGGCCCTTCCCGCAAGAAGCTTAAGAGGCCTGATCAGGTTCGCGGTAAGTCTGATGATGAGAAGCGCATTGACAATGATGACAGCGATGAGGATCAGGTTTCCGCTTGTCTCGAAAACCTTGAATGCAGAGACCATCTCCCTGTAGTTCTCGGAATTTTCCTTGAACTGTTCATTGTTCAGACTGTAGATATATGTATTGATATAGCCGTAGAGTTTGGTGGCTTCATCGTAGTGGCTTCTGTACTTCTCGACATTTCGTCCGCGCTTTGCCTCGATGGTCTCACTGACCTCGGAGAGATATTCCGCGCTCATGTTGCGGATCGCATATTCCATTCTGTCGGGAAGGCTTCCGGTAACATCGCCCGAGAGTGCCTCCGCCTGATCGGAATAGATCTGCGCCGAACGGTAATACTCCTCGAGCGAATCACTCGTCTTCGCATTAAGGTATTCGGTCATGGCATCCTGCACGTGATTGAGCGAAACGGAAAGCTCGTTGAGCCTCATATTCTCCTGATAGACATTGTCTATACGTCCGCTCATTATGTTTATTCCGGCGAGGAGAACGATATTGATGACGAACACAAACAGGTTCGCAATGAGCGATATGGCCGTCATCTTTATCTGCAGCGAAAGGTTTCTGAACCGTGATATCACGGAGCACCTCCTTCCTGCAGATCCTCTCTGTCCCTGGTGATGACGGATATTCCGGCAGTCGAATACTGGTTGGTATATCCGTAATCAAAATACTCCGTGAGCGCATCGATACTTGATGTACCCATCTGTGAAGTGTCGGCGGATACGGTTGCGTATATAACTCCCCTGTCGATACCGTTCAGGATTACTTCCGAATCATAATATCCGAGGATATCGACAAGGCCTACTTCATTGTAGTCGACGACCATCTGATAGACCGCAACGGTATCAAGCTCGCCTAAACATACGACTATCTCGGGAAGAGTGCTTCTTTCCCTCAAAAGAAGACCCTTGATGGATTCCTCGGCGGAATATTCATTCGTCGGATCGACGGTATATGTTGAGATCTCTATCCTGGGATGAAGAGCTCTTGATTCTTCATCTTCCGCATCGATCGTTTCCTGTACGGCACTGAGAATGACATTCTGTCCCGCATTCACTGAACTTGCATCGACCAGTATGACCGCTTCGATCGAATCCGAATTGTATTCTCTCTCGGTTGCAAGACGCAGGATAAGTCCTCCGTAAAGCTTACCGAGGTCATTATTACTCACACCGACAAAACTGAGTCTGTCGGAGGATGTGTTATCCGAATACAGCGTAACGACTCCGATGCCACGGGAAGCAGCCGTATTGATAAGCTCCGTCATCCGCTCGCTCTCATCCGCGGAAACGATTATTCCGTCAACGCCGGAGGCGATCGCAATCTCCATCAGTTCATATTTGGTATAATCCCTGGACAGATTCTCGGAGATCATCTCGACATAATCGCCATGCTCCTCCGCAGCCACACAGGCAGCGGAATATACTGACTGCCAGAATGAGGAATCGGAATTATCGGTTATCATCGCATAATAATGAGCGTAGGGCACTTTTTCCTCAGCCGATCCGAACCTGCGGCTGTATGAAATGAAATTGACCACGAGCGAGCCGGTAAGGGCAATTATCACCGCCGTGGTTATCATTATCACTATGGAATTTAAGGCTTTTCTCTTTCTTTTCAAGCCTGCCCTCCGTAAAAACGATTCTCAAATAAAATAACACATTTCAGGTCCTAAAAACAATGTGCGGCGCACGGGCACCGCACATATGTATATCGGTTGATTATTCAGGGTTTTACGATAGTTAATATTTTACTGTTTCCTTGACAAGGTTGGCTTCTATTCCGGCTCCCTTGAGCACGGGGCTGATCTTCTTGTAAACAAGAAGTGTCAGGAGCGAATTGAGGCTTCCCTTGATCAGATTCAGGGGAGCGACGCAGGCAAATACAAAGCTGTAGATGTTATCGCCTGCGAAGGGATTGACTTCCTGTCCCATACCAAAGATAACCTCAAGGGGTATTCCGTAAAGCTTCGCGAAAGCGGGAAGCAGATATACCGCATTGAACACGGTTCCGAAGATCGTGATGCATACGGTTCCGACAAGGCAGGAAAGCGTCGCGGTGTTTCTGGTCTTCTTTGCATAGTAGATGATGGATGCGGGAAGAATGAACGATGCTCCCACGCTGAAGTTGGCAAGCTCACCGACAAATGCGGTTGAAGTTCCCTTAATGAAGAGCTTAAGTAAGATCTTGATGAATTCGATAAGGATTCCGGCAGCGGGACCGAACGCATAAGCTCCGATCAGGATGGGAAGCTCACTCATATCCAGCTTGTAGAACGACGGTGCAAAAGGCATCGGGATCTCAATGAGCATAAGGATTGCTGCCACTGCGGACAAAAGTCCGACGGATGCCGCTTTTCTTGCGGCAGATGTCTTGTCGGTCAAGCCCTTCTTTTTCTGTATCACCTTCTCGGCAATGACCGCAAAAACAAACAGCCCTGCAATGATAAGTACGAAGCTTATCACATACAGAGCATTCTTAGCTACCTGGGTAAACAGGTCTGACATATATTATTCCTCCTTCTTTCATCCGGACTTGAGACCGTCTTACGGCCATTCACCGTTGGTACCGGAGTTTCACCGGTTCAGCCCGTTTTCACGGGGTCGCGGACTGTAAGAGCTGCACATACGTCTGTTGTACCTTGCTGCTCCTTAACCGCCAGTAGGGAGTTTCACCCTGCCCTGAAGTCAACGAATGGATTATAGTACAAGTCCCGTAATATTGCAATAGTGCGCAAATAATGATAAATTCAAAGTAAATAATGACTTTGCGGTGAGAGAAGATGACCGGTGATTCGCCATACAATAATTACAATCCCGACAGGGGAAGGCATTCTTTTGAGATAGCCTCCATTGTTATGGGCATTATATCAATGGTCCTCCTCTGCACAGGAGTTCTGGCGATACCCTTCGGAGCTCTCGGAGTCCTGTTTGCTCTGCTCAGCCGCAAGGACAAAGACCGCCTCGGTAATATCGCGATCACCGGAGCGATCATATCCGTTGTTTCAATGATAACAGGGGCATTCATAACCGTTTATTCGGTATATACGGTAATGACCGATCCTTCGGTGCTTGAAGAAGTAAGCCGTATGTATGCGCGTTACGGGATCGAAATGCCGACAATTCCAACATTCTATTCGGAAGGAGGCTCATTATGGATCTATCGATAAGATCGGTTGCGGAACAGATTCCCGGATACAGTGAGTCTCAGGTAAGAAGGATTGCCGGCCCCACTGTGACACCCGTTGAAGAATCCGCATTAAAGAGCGGAAAGCCCGGCAGGGTCAACAAAGCAGAATGCCAGACCTGCAAATCCAGAAAATACCAGGACGGCTCGAATGAGAACGTTTCATTCAAGAGCGCACAGCATATGTCCCCCACCCAGGCGGGAACGAGAGTCCGTGCGCACGAGCAGGAGCATGTATCGAATGCTTATTCCAAGGCTTCCGAACAGGGAGGAAAGGTTCTTCAGGCATCGGTTGCCATACACACTTCGATATGCCCCGAGTGCGGACGCACATATATCTCCGGCGGAACAACCACTACCAAGATCAAATATCCTTCGGAGAAAAATCCTTACCAGCAGAATATGAAGAGCCTGCATAAACAGGCCACAGAGGGAATGAACTTTGACGCAGCAGTATAAGTACCGGTCATCCGGAGAACTCAAGACTCGGGCACTTTCAATGATGGCAGGCAGATACGGGAGAGCCGCAATGATGACTCTCTCGTATTTTATTTGGATCTACCTGATCTCCTATGCGGGGAGCATCCTGACCACCGTGATTCTCGGCATGCCGTACTTTTCTTCGGTAAATTCGGATATGAAAGCGGATATGATCTTCACCGTCATTTCCGCACTCATCACAATGTTCCTCGGAGTGATCACGGAGATGTTCACCTGCGGGATATACCTTTATTTCCTGAATGTATCGACGGGACGTGAGGCACAGACGGCCGACATATTCAGGGGCTTTCGCGAAAACCCTTCCGAAGTCTTCAAGATCTCGGCTTTTCTCTTAAGCCCTTCGCTGATCCTGTCGATCCCCGTAAATGTCGTATCGGAGCTATATTTACTCACATCTGATACAAAATGGCTCATCCTGTCGGTCGTACTGTTTGCGGCAGCAGCTCTCGGCGCATTGTATATCCATCTCACGTACGGAATTGCGTTTTTCGTTATGCTGGACTTCCCTTCGTATTCCGCGGGACGTGTGCTTAAGATCGCAAGGCAGAAAATGACGGGACACAGAACAAGATACTTCGTCCTGGATCTGATATTCATTCCCATGTTCCTGCTCGGGATCCTTTCCTTCGGTGTGGGTCTGATATGGATCTGCCCGCTGATCAATGAGAGCAGGGCGCTTTTCTTCCTCAATCTGATGAATCCGGAGGAGCAATAGCTTCTGCCGGAAAAGAAAAAACGTAAAAAAATACCCGGCCGTACGGCCGGGTCTGTTTTTGTCATGTCAGTTCCGTTATCTTCAGTTCCCTGCGTTTGTTCAGGTCGATGAATTCATTTCCGCATTTAACAACAGGTCTTGAATACTGTCCGGGATTCTGCATTATGATGGTTCCGCTTCTTCCGTCGGAAAGCCTGCAGGTATTCTGGATGTATGTATATGTAACATTCTTGAGGAATGTCATTATGATATCGGGATCGTATTTCTCGAGTCCCTCATCCTCAAAGATCTCAACAACCCTGAAGGGACATATGGGATCCCTGTAGACTCTCGCACTTGTCATTGCATCATATACATCGGTGACAGCCGTAAGCCTTGCAAACCTGTCAGCCTTTTCACCGCTTATCTTCAGAGGATATCCGCTTCCGTCGAATCTTTCGTGATGCATGATCGCGGTAGTCTTGATGTGCTCGGGAAGATTCTTATCCTTGAGCATTCTGTAACCGTGCTCGGCATGGCGCTTTACTTCGACGAGTTCGCTATCGGTAAGGGGCTCGACCTTGTTGAGTACTTCCCTGGGAACCCTCATCTTGCCGATATCGAAAAGAATACCGCACATCATCGCCATTTCCTGGTCCTGCTTGTTCCATCTGAGCCAGCCGGCAACAACGAAATTGAGAAGAGAAACATTCATGCAGTGAGCAAAGGTGGAATCATCAAAGCCTCTCATCGCATGGAGCATATCGATGACCGAAACCCTCGATCCTGCCTTGGAGATCATCTCGAGCGGCTTTTCGAGAAGGAGTACGGGATCGACTTCAACATTCTTGTCTACCATTTCACTGACGTGGAATTCGAGGGATTTCTTTCCCTCCTCATAGTCAGCCTTGAACTCTTTGAAGAGCTGGGTGTCCCTGATCTTCTCGTAATTGGTCTGCTCATCCTCGGGTTCTGCGGGTGCGGCTGCAGGTGCAGTCTCCTCCGCTTCCCGAGCGGGTGCCTCGGGAATCTCGTCTTCAACATAAATGCTGAGGATACCGTAAAGCTCCAGTCTCGTTATCAGAGTCTGGGAAAGCTTGGTTCCTTTGGCAATGACCGTCTTATTATCGTAATTAAGAACATCACTTCCGACAACCATTCCCGGTCTTAACTTGGAAGTTGCGATCTTATTCATATGCTTACCCCCTGAACAGAAACAGGTAAAACGGATACTTAAATATCTTCGTCGTCTCCGCCGACTTCTGCGCCGCCGGTGCTCTTCCACTTGAGATAACTTACAATGAACTGGTCAAGCTTTCCGTCGAGAACTCCGAGTGCGTCGGCAGTCTTGAATCCGGTACGCTTGTCGGTGACCATGGTATAAGGCTGAAGGAAATAGCTTCTTATCTGATTTCCCCATGCAATATCCTTGATCTCACCTGCAATGCCCTTGCTCTTTGCTTCTTCCTCTTCCATCTTCAGTTCGAAGAGTTTCGCACGGAGCATTTCCATTGCCTTGTCCTTGTTCTGGAACTGGCTTCTCTCATTCTGACAGGTGACCACGATTCCCGTGGGATTATGTGTGATACGGATAGCGGAGGAAGTCTTGTTGATGTGCTGACCGCCGGCACCGCTGCTTCGGTAGGTATCGATGCGGAGGTCTCTTTCCTCGATAACGATATCATTGTTCTGGGGAAGGACCGGCATTACCATGCAGCTTACAAACGAAGTCTGACGCTTTGCCTGTGCATTGAAGGGTGATATCCTTACAAGTCTGTGAACGCCCTTCTCACTCTTAAGATATCCGTATGCGTTATCACCGCTCACCTGGAATGATACGGATTTGATACCCGCTTCGTCACCGTCGAGTTGATCGAGCACTTCTATCTTGAGGCCTTTTTTGTCTGCCCACTTGGAATACATTCTGAAAAGCATTCCGCACCAGTCGCAGCTCTCGGTACCGCCGGCACCTGCATTGAGCTCGACGATCGCATCGGAATCGTCATACTCACCGGAGAGAAGTGTCGAAAGACGGAGCTGTTCGAATCTGCTCACAAAGCTGTCGAGCTCTTCCCTGGCTTCGGGGATAAGGGATTCGTCCTCCTCTTCGTTACCCATCTCAACAAGAGTGAGTACATCATCGATACCTGTCTCGAGACTCTTTACGAGATCTCTGGTATCCTTCATATTCTTGAGCTCTTTCATCTTGGCATTCGCCTTGTCGGGATCGTCCCAGAATCCGGGAGCTTCCATTTCTCTTTCGAGCTCTTCTATCTTTTTTGATTTATTCTCAAGATCAAGAGATTCTTTTACTTCCGCAAGGGGAGCCCTGTACGAAAGAATGTCCTGTTTAATCTGATCAAGTTCTACCATTTTATTACGCTCTCTTTCCAAACACTTTAATGGGGTACGCCTTCTGTGTTCAGAGTACTCAGAGCTTCATTCCGGGTCTTCCGTGGCAGGCCTTGAATTTCTTTCCGCTTCCGCAGGGGCAGGGATCGTTGGGATAAACCTTCTGTGCGGCTCTGGTCTTGGGTGCCCTCGGACCCGAATCGTCCTTGTTGGTACCGGTGACCTGAGCGACCTGTTCACGCTCTACCTTCTGTTCAACCTTGATATGCATAAGAAGCTTGACGGTGTCTTCCTGAATGTTCTGGATGAGTTCGTCAAACATCGCATAGCCCTGGTTTCTGTATTCGATGAGAGGATCCTTCTGACCGTAGGATGCAAGTCCGGCACCCTGTTCCATGATGGCCATATCGTCGATGTGGCCCATCCACTTGCGGTCGATGGTACGAAGGAGAATGACTCTCTCGACTTCACGGATAGCTTCGGGCTCGGGGAATTCGGCTTCCTTGGTCTCATAGAACTTGACCGCCTCTTCCTTAAGAGCCTGCTTGATGCTGTTCTTCTTGAGCTTGCTCATTCTCTCCTTGGTAATGGGCTCAAGGGGAATGATGGGAAGAAGGAGCTCGTTGAGCTCAGTGAAATCCCAATTGTCCGAAGATACATCATCATTGATACAGATATCAACGCTTCTCTCGACGATATCGGTGATCATCTTGTAGATGTAATCCCTCATGCTCTCGCCGTCGAGAACCTTGCGTCTTTCTTCATATATGATCTGTCTCTGCTCGCTCATGACCTTGTCATATTCGAGGAGATTCTTACGGATACCGAAGTTATTGGACTCGATCCTCTTCTGTGCGGTCTCGATCGCACCGGTAAGTGCCTTGTGCTCGATCTCCTGTCCCTCGGGAATTCCGAGTGCGTTGAACATGGAGATAAGACGCTCGGAGCCGAACAGTCTCATCAGATCGTCTTCAAGTGAGATATAGAATTTGGATTCACCGGGATCGCCCTGACGTCCGGAACGACCGCGGAGCTGGTTATCGATACGTCTGGATTCGTGACGTTCGGTTCCTATGATCTTAAGTCCGCCTGCGGCAAGCGCTTCTTCGTCAAGCTTGATATCGGTACCACGGCCGGCCATGTTGGTAGCGATGGTTACGTTTCCGTGAATACCTGCCTGGGCTACGATCTCAGCTTCTCTTTCATGGAACTTCGCATTCAGGACTTCATGCTTAATGCCTGCCTTGCTGAAGATCCTGCTGAGTTCCTCGGATGCATCGATGTTGATGGTACCTATAAGAACGGGCTGACCCTTTTCATGTGCCTCGATCGTTGCCTGAAGGATGGCATTGAGTTTTTCCTTCTTGGTCTTATAAACCGCGTCCTGGAGATCCTTTCTGATGACGGGTTTATTGGTGGGAATGGTGACTACGGGCATTCCGTAGATCTCCCTGAACTCCGCTTCCTCGGTGAGTGCGGTACCGGTCATGCCGGATTTCTTTTCAAAGAGATTGAAGAAATTCTGGAAGGTGATGGTCGCAAGAGTCTTGGACTCGCGCTTAACCTTAACATGTTCCTTCGCCTCGATTGCCTGATGGAGACCGTCGGAGAATCTTCTTCCGGGCATGATACGTCCGGTGAATTCATCTACGATAAGTATCTGGTCATCCTTAACAACATAATCCTGATCCTTGAACATAAGGTTATGTGCCCTGAGTGCAAGGATGATATTATGGTTGATCTCGGTATTCTCGGGATCGGAAAGATTCTCGATATGGAAGAACTGCTCGACACGTGCGGTTCCCTGCTCGGTAAGGTTGACTATCTTGTCCTTCTCGTTTACGACAAAGTCACCTGTCTCTTCCTGTACGATACCCATGATGGCATCCATCTTGGAGAGTTCCTTGACATCGTCTCCGCGCTTCATCTGTCTTGCAAGAAGGTCACACATCTCATAAAGGGCCGTGGACTTTCCGCTCTGACCGGAAATGATGAGAGGAGTTCTCGCTTCATCGATGAGAACGGAGTCGACTTCGTCGATGATACAGAAATTGAGATCCCTGAGAACAAGCTGCTTCTTGTAGATAGCCATGTTATCCCTGAGATAGTCGAATCCGAGCTCATTATTGGTGACATAGGTAATGTCGCAATTGTACTGCTGCTGTCTCTCCTCGGAATTCATCGAGTTGAGAACACAGCCTACGGTAAGTCCGAGGAATCTGTGAACCTCGCCCATCCACTCGGCGTCACGGTTTGCGAGATAATCGTTAACGGTGACGATATGTACTCCTTTGCCGGCAAGGGCATTGAGATACGCGGGACAGGTGGATACAAGGGTCTTACCTTCACCGGTCCTCATCTCGGCTATGTTGCCCTGATGAAGAACGATACCGCCTATGAGCTGTACCCTGAAGTGCTCAAGGCCTATGCTTCTTTTGGCTGCTTCCCTTACAACGGCGAATGCCTCGGGAAGGATGTCGTCAAGTGTTTCACCCTTCTCCAGACGCTCTTTGAACCAGGGAGTCTTCTTTTTGAGCTCCTCATCGGAAAGAGCCTGCATCTCGGGTCTTAAGCTTTCTATTTTATCTACGATCGGATAGATCTTTTTAAGTTCTCTTTCGGAATAGGTACCGAAAATTTTATCAACAAGTTTCATAATCTGTCTTTTACCTCACATCCGACTATTTTATCAGAAATGAGATGTTCTTTCAATTAAAAGGATTTTTACGGATTCCCCGGTCAAAGTCAGAATCCGAGGTCGTCATTTACCAATATCACGTGTATCCTGCCGGCATGTCTGGAATACCTCGTAATGAGGATCTGACAGCATATGGTATCGGGAGATTTGCAGTTCATGCAGGAGCCCGTAGCAGAGCAGGGAGTCTTCAGTCCGAACCTCTGCGCATTTATGGGAGCTGCGACATTTCTGGCCCTCTTCATAGCGGAATCCACATCCTTGCAGACCTTGTTCATTCCGACGATGAAGACCACCTTTTTGGGGCCCTGTGCGATCATGGAGACCCTGTTTGAATTTCCGTCAATATTGATCAGGACTCCGTCCTCGGTCATCGCATTGGTGCTTGCAAGGAAAACATCGGCATCATATGAATCCATCATGGCCGCTCTCTTGTCGGCTACGGCATCCCTGTCGATAAATCTGTAATTGCCGCTCTTTACGGCATCGACAAGCCCGATCTCGTGGGCGCTCATCGCACCTCCCATCGCAACAGTCGCACCTTCGGGAATAAGCTCGAGGGCTTTCTTAAGTGCTTCGGCTTTATCGGCTGCATAATATCCCGTCATATTGCGGGATTCAAGACCCTTAATGACCTTCTGCGCCAGCAGTTCGTTTCTTTTTACGATGTTCTCGTTCATGTTGTTCTCCTTTCACCGTGACGGCTACCCCTTAATGATATACAAATTCCGAGAGCATGTCGAATTAATTAGTTATTAACTTAAAATTAAGTTCTTGAAAATGCCTGTTATTTTATTTATAATGTAAACGCTTTCATGAAAAGAGAGCGCCAATACCCAATATTTCCCATATATACGGAGGCAGTCGTGAAAGAAAGCAACCTGACAATATACGATATTTCCGAAAAAGCCGGCGTATCCATCGCAACGGTTTCCAGAGTTCTCAACAATTCGGGCTCCGTCAGCGAAAAGACCAGAAAAAAGGTCATGGATGCCATTAACGATACCGGCTATACCCCCAATGCATTTGCAAGGGGGCTCGGTCTCAATTCAGACAAAAAGTCAGTAAAGGAATTCATGGACGACGAATTCCTGCTCGATAACGCAACGGCATCAAAGCTGTATCATGATTATGCGGAAAAAATGCCGATCCTCGATTACCACTGTCACATCTCCCCCAAGGAGATCGCAGAGGACAGAAAGTTTGACAACATCGCTCAGGTATGGCTCGGAGGCGACCATTACAAATGGCGTTTCATGAGAAGCTGTGGTGTTGAGGAAAAGTACATAACAGGCAAAGCATCCGACCACGACAAGTTCATCAAGTGGGCAGCCTGCCTCGGAAAAGCGATCGGCAATCCTCTCTATCACTGGAGCCACCTCGAGCTTCAGAGATATTTTGATTTCCACGGACATCTCTGTGAGGATAATGCCGAGGAGGTATGGGAGCTCTGCAACAAAAAACTTGCCGAGCCCGGTATGAGCGCAAGGGGACTCATCAAAAAGAGCGGTGTCACTCTCCTCTGCACCACCGACGATCCCATAGACGATCTCAAGTGGCATAAACAGATAAGGGAGGATTCATCATTCGATGTAAAGGTTCTTCCCGCATGGCGTCCCGACAGGGCTATGAACATCGAAAAGCACGACTACAAGGATTATCTCAAAAAGCTCGCCTCGACCGCAGGCGTAGCTAAGATCAAGACATGGGAAGAACTAAAAACCGCCCTCAGGAGAAGGATGGAATTCTTCAAAGAGCAGGGCTGCGTGGTTTCGGACCACGGACTCGAATTCCTTATGTACTGTCCCGCAAATGACGAAGAGATAGAGGCGATCTTTGCAAAAAGGCTTTATAACATGCCCGTATCAAAAGAAGACGAGTACATGTTCAAGACCGCCTTCATGACATTCATGGCATGCGAATATGTAAAGGCCGACTGGACGATGCAGCTCCACTACGGATGCAAGAGGGACAACAATACGGCGATGTTCAAGTCGATCGGTCCAGACACCGGATTCGACTGCATCAATAACCACACTCCTTCGGACCAGTGTGCGAACTTCCTCGATTCATTGGAAAGATTCGGAAACCTTCCGAGGACGATCCTCTACTCCCTCAATCCGATCGACAACGCATACATCGGAACCATAATAGGATGTTTCCAGGATTCGACCGCAGTCGGCAAGATCCAGCAGGGAAGTGCATGGTGGTTCAACGATCATATAAAAGGAATGACAGATCAGATTAAATCACTTGCGGCTCTCGGAAACCTTTCCGGATTTGTCGGTATGCTGACGGACTCCAGATCGTTCCTCAGCTATACAAGACACGAATATTTCAGAAGGATACTCTGCGGCATCATCGGTGAATGGGTCGAAAAGGGAGAATTCCCCGAAGACTACAAGATACTCGGTAAGATCGTTGAAGATATCTCATACAACAACGCGGTAAGATATTTCAGATTCCCGCTCGAAGAAAAGAAACAGTGACCGGAAGATCCGGTGAATATAAATATGGACGGTCAAAAAAAATGAAAACAAGGGGACACATATAATATGTGTCCCCTTGTTTTTTGCATTTGATGTTCGGTTAAGCCTTAAGAGTCTCTCTTCCGAGAAGATCTTCATAAGGGATCAGAACCTCAATGTACCCTACCGGTAAATATCCGATCGTTCCGGGTGTATAACAGTAATATATTCCCTCTGCGGAAAATCTTATAAATCCGTCCACGGAAACATACCGACGTGCTTCGTCTTCAATTTCATAACCTTCCCATGCATAATACGGAGACGAGTCCTGATCGTAGCTCCCAAAATCCTCAACGGTCTTCCGGACAACAAGATCGATGAACTCTTTTTCGCTTCCGGTATAGAAATCCTTTATCGTCAGATTCTCACCGGTTTCGAGATCGAACAGGTACTGTTTTTCGGGCGAATAACCTGACGCTCCTCCGCCGTACCAAAATCCGCTCATATCCACGGTAAGATACCTGTCGTCTATGATGCAGGCCGAAGCAATTTCGAACGAAGTCGTCACCTGATAGAAGGTGGGACGCTCGGAATGATCCGTGCAGGAGCTCTCGTGATAATCAGTTTCCCAGTCGACGGTTTGGACGGCTTCCTGTTCAAGAAAATCATTTATCTCAGATGCATGATCCGAATACTTATCGTCAAGGATGAAGTATTCGCTGTATTTCATGACAAGATCGGTTCCGCAGTCAGGGCATACATACGTATTCGATTTATATGAAACGGTTCCCAGATCAAAAAAATCGATATGTGAGAGAACAATCCCCGTCTTTTCCGGAACGGATGCATCGCTTATACTTCTACGCATCCAGACGATATTTCCGTCATCGAATCCGAGATAGTAAAGATATTCTCCCGCCGGGGTAAATCTTTCGGAACCCGGCATTACGCCGGAACCCGGAACCGTCCTTTCTTCATACAAAAAGATATTGCTTCCTTCCGTCGCATCGTAGACATACACACGATGAACACGTATGCCGAATTCATCATATTCATATGTGACATAAAAAAATTTATCGCCGGCACTTGAAAGAAGCTGCGCACCGGTCAGCTGTGTGCTGCAGATTGTCTCTCCTATCTGTGTTTCTTTACCGGTTTTTACATCTATGACAAGTATGCTGTATAAGTGATTGGTATAATCAGTGTCAATGTAAAACAGATTCCCGGAATCATAATAAAAGTTATAAAGTTTCTTGCCGGTATCAATAGTTTTCAGCACTTTACCGCTTTCATCCACAGCCGCAAGATAGTTCTCTTTGCCTGCAAGAATAAAGCCACAGTCATCAAGAGTCCTTCTGTAACAGTAAGTCAGTGTACTTCCGGCCCGTCCCTGCCCCTCTATCGACATATCGGCTGAAACTGTTTTTTCAAATACGGCATCGAGATCATGCGACTCTTCACCGCTAAAGGAATCCGCTTTTTCATCATATGTATAGATGAATTCCCTGTATCCAGAGATATCGGGTTTGTCATATCCCAGAATAATATCCAGATAAAGAGAACCTTTGTAAAAGTCAAGCCCCCTGACACGCTCTGCGGCATTTCCCTCCCAGAGTGGATAAAGCTTATAGTTTCCGTCAGCTATACCGCCAACCGCATAAACGATCGGATGATAACTTGAACCGTCATCCGAAACAAAGTCTTCGAAAAAAAGAAAACCGTCACCGCTGCAAACCGGATTCGAACTGGTATAATGCTCGCTGTAGACAGAATATTTATTTTCATCGACATCGCCCAGAGAATCCTGAATAGCTTTTCTGTCGATCTCATACAGAACATCACCTTTTTCATCCATTACATACAGATCTTTGGGTTCATTCCATGCAACGAGCAAATATTCCTCAGATGATGAATGGTCGTCCGGTCTGTCCGGTTCATCCGATTCCTCCGGATCATCCTCATCCTCGTCTTCGTCATCTTCTTCGACGATATCTTCATCTTCGGCTTCCGGTTCATCCGTGACGGCACCGCATCCGCAGATCATCAGAGAGACGAGTACGGCCAGCAGCAGCTTTACTGTTTTTTTCTTCATGATGTTTTCCTCTTACTGGAAGATCCAGTTGTAATAAGGGAGTATCCTGACGTCGGTGTTGTAGGCACTCTTTAAAAAGAGCGCAAAGAATGCAATGAATGCAATGCAGATAAGGACTGTCCAGGCAGTCCTTGCTTTCTTATTTTCGATCCTGCGTATGAGCGCGGGAATAAAGAATATATTGGTGATGTTGAGGTAAAAACCGATCCTTGAGATCTCGGGCATGAATGAACAGAACACATACAGAAGCAGTGCCCATAGATTACAGTAGAATCCGAATTTCAGATTCTTGTCTTCTTTTACCTGTTCCCTGTAGATAAGCGCGAAGATAAATACCGCCGCAGCCTTTGCGATATTGGTCAGGCTCGTCTGGCCGGTATCGAACATCGATCCTTCATAGAAGGGATAAAAGATAAAGATGATCCTGCGGTAAAGTCCCGGGAAGAAAAGAAGTGTTGCACAGAATGCGCCTATAACGGTATGGCCTATCCAATTCCAGTTCACCGTTGCAAGAAGATAAAGCGGAATGACGATGAGCACGGATTTATGGAACAGTGCGGCAAAAGCGATGAGTGCAATAAACTTGATATAATCCTTTTTCAGGACATACTTGATCGAATACATTGCCGCGGAAAGGGCAAGATAATATCTGACATTGTTCAGGCTTCCGAAATAGTAGCCCGCAGTCATGAAGATAAAAAGAGAAAAGACAAACCACTCGCTCTGGTCATAGACAGATTTGACCATCAGGAAAACCGTCATGAGTGAAAAGAACGCAAATATGGGAAGGTAATTATCGTAATCAAGGAACCACTGAAGAAACTTTACGACATATCTGAAACCGATCTCATAGCTGACATGTCTGTCCTGTGCGATGAGATTGAAATTGTCACGGTATACCCAGTAATCGTTTCCGACGGCTATCCTGCACACGGATACCGAAGACAGCAGGATAAATATCGCAAGGGCGATGATCCGGTTTCTTGCGGTAAGCCTTGACGTGTATGGATTTTTTGTCAGTATATCCTTCTTACTTACAGTTCCTATCCCGAATGCGAGAAATACCACGACCGCGGTAAGAATGATATACAGAAACAGTCCGTAGGTTATCATTTCTTGTTCCCGGCGTCATCCGCAAATCTTGATCTTTTACCTGCGTAATATGCTTTGATCAGCCCGTCATCGGAATCCGCAAGAACCGCACACATGGGTTCCTTGCCACACTTGCTGAGGAGCGAGAGTGCAAGTTCATCCATACGTACGTCTTCCTTTGAACTGAAGATATAAACGACAGGCTTGTCACATTTCCTGATCGATTCTATGAGTCCCTCTTCTTCCGCATCGGACAGACCAAGCAGCGAGCCTTCGGGCTTTGCCCCGGCTTTCTTAAGTTCATCTATCACAGCCGAGATCTTTTCTTCGGGAAGTGTCGAAGCAACGGCGAATCCTTCATCACCCGCAAGGTCTTCAAGACTCTCTGAAAGATTGGCACTTGTAAGCGTTCCGGCTGCGGGAAGGTGATATCTTTTTTCTATGGTCTCGGGAAGAACGATACGGTCGTCGGAAAGAATCCTGCACGAAACGTAAAGAGCAGAGAAAAACAGACCGAAGAACGCTCCGAGGATAACGGCACGTAAGGCTCTTATATCCGGAGGAACAAGCTTTGCTTCACCGGGCTCGCCGATAACTCTTGTTGAAAGAATCTCGGGAAGGCTGCATGCATATGCGTCGATTCCGGTGACAGCCGCTTTCATTATCCTCTCGCTCATAGCAGGATCGGGATTCTGTACGCGTAAAGTAAGAACCTTTACATCGGAATCAAGGGTTGCAAGGAAGGATTCCCTTACGGTCACAGCATCAAGTCCGGGGTCGGCAAGAAGGATCTCATCGATCACTGCGGAGTCCTTCGACATCTGCTCCCAGGTATATTTGTTGAAATAAATGAGTTCGTTCGAACCCGCCTCGGGAATGTACTCGAGATAAACATCAGCCTCGGTCATGTACATCTTAACCTGACTGAGTCTGTATATAAGATGCACTGCACACACCGCCGCTGCGGCAAGGAGCGTGGCAATGATCACGATATGGATCTTTTTCATGAACCTGAGCGCAAACATTCTTCCGTTCACAGGTTCGTCTCCGTATCTCATTTCCCAGAGTTTCATATTATTTCTCCGATTTTTTAAAAATGTATTTATTCATGAACTTACCCACACAAGTGATCGCGGGTCCGAGGAACAGTGCCATGAGTATGGTTCCGATATAGAGCTTTCCTCCGAGAAGAAAACCTATCAGAACAGCGAGCAGATCGTAAACGATCCTTACGATAAAGAAGGGGATCTTCTTAAATGCATCACAGATTATCTTACCGAGTCCGTCATAGGGTGAAAGACCCATACGCGAATTCATATAAACAGCCGCACTTACAAGGAATCCGGCAAGTCCGAGTATGAATGTGACGGGTCTTGCAACGGGTCCCATGAAGAATCCGTCGGGAAACACCATTCCGATGATCCATCTCGTAAAGTCGACCGTGTATCCGACAAGGACCATATTTGCCACGGAACCTGGGCCTATCTGCTTGATTCCCGTGATCAGTATCACGATGATGAACATTACCAGGTTTAATGCGAACTGCCAGTTGCCAAGAGTAAGTCCCAGGGTATTCGCAACATTTACATTCATATATGTGTAGGGATCGGTGCCGAGATCCGTCTCAAGAAGGAAACCCAGCGTGATGCCCATGCACAGAACGCCGCACACGACCATTATCACGTTTTTAATGAATTCTTTTTTGTCTGACTTGAAGGTCTCATATCCGGCCCATGACCGAAGATCGAATTTTTTCATCCTGTGATCACTCCCGGAAGCTCATGTAATGATGGAATTGTCCTGTATATACAGGAAGCGACTTCCGGTTCCTCCTTTGTCTGGTCGGGTACGAATACCACCTTAAGTCCCGCCTTATATGCCGACATGATGCCGTTGGGAGCATCCTCCACGGCCAGGCATTCATCCGGTGAAAAACCGAGTGTCTTATATGCCTTCTCATACACATCCGGCGCAGGCTTTCCGAACTTGCAGTCAGCCGCCGAGCATATCTTGTCGAAATGGGTGTCGAGTCCGAGGCTTCCGAGATACCTCATGGTCCTTTCCATATCCGTCGCCGTTGCCACGGCCCTCAGGATTCCGTGCTCCTTAAGCCAGTCAAGTGCCTCTACGGCTCCGGGTTTGACCTGAATTCCTTCTTTTTTCACGATCTCTTCGTAAAGAAGCTTTCTGTAGGCCCTGACCTCGTCATAATCGAAGGTATCCCCGAACCACTCTCTGAACCTGTCATATGCAAAGGGGCGGCCGAGACTTCTGAGCTGCAGATACATCTCTTCGGTCATATTGAATCCGAAGTGCGCACAGGCCGCGGGCCAGCATCTTCTATAGTATTTTTCGGTATCCAGGACGGTGCCGTCCAGATCGAATATTACAGCACGTATCATAAGGTTTTGAATACTATTTACCACTGTGTTAAAATCATACCGATTAATTGTAATATTTACCGAAATTATCGTCAACTTTTGAACTGCCGCGCATATATGCGACACCGGAGTGAAAATGCTCAGATTTTATTTAACGATATTTGTATCCATACCCTGGATCATTTATTTCATGATAAAGTCCAGATACATTCTCAAGCACAAGGACGCGTTTCCGATCGAGGAAAGATACGCTTTCATAAAGAGAATGATGAGGCAGACAATGATCAATGGGCGCATCCGGACCAAATTTTCCGGAACCGAGAATCTCCCCAAGGAAGGCGGATACGTAATGTTCCCCAACCATCAGGGCAAGTACGACACGCTCGGTATCATGTATTCGCATGAAAGGCCCTGTACTGTCGTAATGGACGAGGTCAGATCCAAGATGCCTCTGGCGGATGAGATGGTCGATATTCTCGACGGATGCAGACTCAACAAATCGGATCTCCGTTCGCAGGTAAAGAGCATCAAAGCCGTTTCCGATGAAGTTAAAAACGGCAGGATCTATATCATCTTCCCCGAGGGCGGTTACTACCACAACCGGAACACAGTTCAGGAATTCCTTCCCGGTGCGTTCAAAGCGGCCATGATGGCAAAGAGCCCCATCGTCCCCGTGGCGATAGTAGATTCATACAGGGCGTTCGGTGTCAACATCTTAAAGAAGATAACAACGCAGGTTCACTACCTAAAGCCCCTTTACTACGAAGATTACAAGGATATGAAATCCAAGGAGATCTCCGATTACGTCAAGCTTCAGATCATGCTCAAGATCAACGAAGTCGTCACCGCAAAGGGCAAGAAAGCACCTAACATCATACCGGAATAACCAAAAGGCAAAAAACAGTGGGACGGTTCCGGTGTTT
>JAFZWW010000035.1 GCA_017617005.1 Lachnospiraceae bacterium | reverse complement strand
GGAGATAGCAACTGCGGTGGGTCCTTCGAGAACCTGGTCGAGCTGTGCGAAATCGGTTCCTTCGAATGCTCTTGTAAGGAAAGTATTCTTGTAAACCTTGTAGACAACGCCTGCCTCACGAAGGCTCTTACGAAGCTCGGTATCCTGAGCTACGGTAAGTCCGCGATAGTCTACGGCAACAACTGACTGTGCGCCATCGATAAACTCGCTGATCTCAGCGACTATCGGTTTCTTCTCTTCGATCTTTGCCATTTTCTTACCTCCTGTTAGATTTTTAATACGAGGCCGAAAAAAATCTCCCGTATCCAAAGACACGGGAGATGAAGATGATTCGTATGATTCATCACCTCGGCTGGGCTTACAACGGTTGTTTCCGAATGCCTGCTGTCTTCGGCTTATATAGACCTTGAACAAGATATCATTATTGCTTACCTGTGTCAAGGACCTAATACATATAAAGGTAATTCTTATGAGTACTTAGCGGTGGTAACGTGGATGCCGGGGCCCATGGTGGTAGCGAGGGTCACGCTCTTAAGATACTGTCCCTTGAGAGTGCTGGGCTTAGCCTTAAGGATTGCATCGATGACTGCATCATAGTTAGCCTTGAGCTGGTCCTCGGTGAAGGAAACCTTTCCTACGGGAACGTGAACTATGTTTGCCTTGTCAAGTCTGTACTCGATCTTACCTGCTTTGATGTCTGCAATAGCCTTTGCAACATCCATGGTAACGGTTCCTGCCTTAGGGTTAGGCATGAGACCCTTAGGTCCGAGAACCTTACCGAGACGTCCTACAACACCCATCATGTCGGGAGTTGCAACTACAACGTCGAAATCAAACCATCCCTCGTTCTGGATCTTGGGGATGAGCTCTTCTCCACCTACGAAATCAGCTCCTGCGTTCTGAGCCTCGGTCAGCTTATCGCCCTTTGCGAATACGAGAACTTTAACGTCTTTTCCGGTACCGCTGGGGAGAACTACTGCACCACGGATCTGCTGGTCAGCGTGTCTTCCGTCGCATCCTGTGCGGATGTGGAGTTCTACAGTTTCATCAAACTTTGCGGAAGCGGTCTTTTTTACAAGTGCTACTGCATCAGCGGGATCATAGAAAGTTCCGCGCTCGATGAGTTTAGCAGCTTCCATATATTTCTTGCCATGCTTCATTTTAATATCCTCCTAGGTTCAATCGGCGTATGATACGCCTCCCAAAGTGTCAGTCTTTAATGGTAACACCCATGCTGCGAGCGGTTCCTTCGATCATGCTCATTGCTGCTTCAATAGAAGCTGCATTGAGATCGGGCATCTTGATCTCGGCAATCTCCTTGACCTGTGCCTTGGTGATGCTTGCAACCTTGTTCTTGTTGGGTACACCTGACGCCTTTTGGATCTTAGCTGCCTTCTTGATGAGAACTGCAGCAGGGGGAGTCTTGGTGATGAAGCTGAAAGACCTGTCTGCGTAAACTGTGATGATGACAGGGATGATGGTATCACCCTTGTCTGCGGTTCTTGCGTTGAACTGCTTGGTGAATTCAACAATGTTTACACCGTGCTGTCCAAGTGCAGGACCTACCGGGGGCGCAGGTGTTGCCTTGCCGGCCGGAATCTGTAACTTGATATAGCCTTCTACTTTTTTTGCCATAATGGCACCTCCTGATCTAAACACCGTGTTATACGGTTTCGTGGTATTCATGCCGGAGCACATTCCCACTGTTTACATATTTATATCATCGGACTGATCGTCCGGTAATACCTTATCAACCCATTCTTCTGACATTATCGAGAGGAACTTCGAGAGGAGTCTCTCTTCCGAACATCTCGACATTGATGGTGACGGTCTGCTTGCTGTCATCGATCTTGAGAGCCTTACCCTCGGTATCCCTCCAGGTACCGTCAACAACCGCGATAAGATCACCGACCTTGATGCCGTAATCTCTCTTGGGTGCTTTCTCTTCGCTGCCTGAACCGGGCTGGGGCTTGCCGATCCCGAGATTGATGAGTTCCTCTTCGGTAAGGGGAACAGGCTTGCTTCCGGGTCCTACGAATCCGGTAACGCCTCTTGTATTTCTGACAATATACCAGGTGTTGTCAGTCATCACCATATGCACGATGACATAACCGGGGCACATTTTACGGTCAACGACTTTCTTCTTTCCGTCCTTGACTTCCATTACGCTCTCGGTAGGTACTTCAACGCCCAGGATCTTGTCGGCGATATTCTTGTTATTGGCGATGGTCTTTTCGATATCCAGCTTGACCTTGTTCTCATAGCCGGAATAAGTGTGGACCACGTACCATTTTGCTTCTGCTTCTGCCACGATGGGTCCTCCTTATAAAGACGTGATCCAATTGACTCCGGTCTTAGCCAGAAAGTCGATAAGAGCAATGACCAGTCCCGCAACAACCGAAATAATGATAACAGCAATAGACTGTCTGAAAGCACCTTTTCCGTTCGGCCATACGATCTTGCCGAATTCCGCTTTCACACCGGTCCAGAAGCTGATCTTCTTTTCATTCGCATTTGAATCTGCCATCAGCTGATCTCCTTCTATAGGAATAGGATAAAATTACTTTGTTTCCTTATGAAGTGTGTGCTTCTTGCAAAATCTGCAGTACTTCTTGATCTCCATGCGGTCGGGCATGGTCTTCTTATCCTTGGTTGTGTTGTAGTTGCGCTGTTTGCACTCGGTGCATGCAAGTGTGATCTTTGTACGCATAACTTCCTCCTAATGCCCAAAATATTGAGCGAAAAAAATAGGCCTAACATCAGCCGCCTATGTAATGTAGCATAGACGGCTTATCATCGTCAAGTATTTTTTTACAGATCTATAAGTGTATTGATAATGTCCAGCAGGTCGTTCAACTGCGTTTCATACATCTGTGCAGTGTTGCGGCCTGCTTTGGGCACAAAATAACCGCCTGCGGGATATACGGCATGTATCCTGTCTTTTTCGAAAACAAGGGTAAGATTATCATGCCTGTCAATAAGTCCGGCGATTTTCTCACGCAAGGAAGGAGCAAGGATCTTCAAGACCTCGACCGGATTGCCTTTTGCGTATATACGGGCATCAAATCCGGGGTCATCGGTAAGTACCCGTTCTTTTTTTGTAACATGACCATGCTTTTTGGGAGATACTATAACCGGATCATTAATGAAATTTTCCTTCTCCACGACTATCCAGGGGCCAAGAAATACCTCTTTTTCATAGTTATTTTCATCCGAGAAATCTCTTTCCGTCACGGTAAAACGAAGCGTACTGAACTTGATATTGGTTCCCCTGTAATTGGCTTCAACCAGATCGCATCCATGGGGATCCTTCCAAAATATATCATGCGTATCAGACCATGACAGGCAGGACCTGGGATCATACTTACACTCCCCGAAAGTTTTTTCGAGAAGCGGTCTCATGATCGTTTCCGTTTTACTTAAGCGCTGTTTTTCTTTTAAGATCTTATAGATCAAACCGACGATGGCACTGATAATGCAAAGAGCAATAATTATACCCACTACAGAATACCCCCTTCATAAATCTGCGGTGTTTTGGTCATATCACAGTTCGTTTTCTTTTCCTACGAGACCCTCTACGCTGTAGCGCTTTCTGAGAAGCGGCTTTTCGATCTTGCCGGTAGGATTGCGGGGAACATCGTCGAAGATGATCTTGCGGGGTCTCTTGTATCTGGGAAGACCCTGGCAGAATTCTTCGATCTCCTCTTCGGTGCAGGTCATTCCGTCCTTTATGGAAATGATCGCGCCTGCAATCTCACCGAGTCTGGGATCGGGAAGTCCGATGACCGCAACGTCCTTGATCTTGTCATGCTTTCTGAGGAAGTCCTCGATCTGTACGGGATAAAGATTCTCACCGCCCGATACGATGACGTCCTTCTTACGGTCTACGAGGAAGATGAATCCGTCGGGATCCTGCATCGCAACGTCTCCCGTGTAAAGCCATCCATCCTTGAGCACCTCTGCGGTAGCTTCGGGATTTCTGTAGTAGCAGGTCATTACACCGTCGCCCTTTACGCAGAGCTCGCCGGCTTCACCCTGTTTTACTTCATTGCCGTTTTCATCAACGATCTTGCACTGCCATCCGTATCCGGGAACACCGATGGCACCGACCTTGTGAATGTTCTCAACTCCGAGGTGCACGCAGCCGGGTCCGATTGATTCACTGAGACCGTAGTTGGTATCGTACTGATGGTTGGGGAAGTATGCCATCCATCTGCGGATGAGTGAAGGAGGAACGGGCTGTGCTCCGATATGCATCAGCCTCCACTGTGAAAGCTCATAGTCTTCCATCTTAAGATCTCCGCTGTCGAGCGAATCAAGGATATCCTGTGCCCAGGGTACAAGGAGCCATACGATGGTACACTTCTCACGCGAAACCGCATCGAATATATATGAAGGTTTTGTTCCCTTTAAAAGAACCGCTCTCGAACCGCTGACAAGGCTTCCCATCCAGTGCATCTTTGCTCCGGTGTGATACAGGGGAGGAATGCAGAGGAAGCAGTCATCGTGTGATGTCGAGTGGTGGTGCTGCTCAACCGCGGCCGCGGTCATAAGGCTGAGATGCTTATGAAGAATGGCCTTGGGGAATCCGGTGGTGCCGGATGAAAAATAGATCGCACCGTCATCGCTGTCTTTTACATCGATGCCGGGATTTACGCTTGAACAGTCCGCAACGAGTTCACGGTAGCTCTCCGCAAAGGTGGGGCAGGTCTCGCCTACAAATATAAGAAGACGGTGCTCCATGAGCTTATCGACAACGGACTCAATACGTCCGATGAACTCGGGTCCGAAGAAAAGAATATCCACCTCCGCAAGATCCGCACAATAGAGGATCTCATCCGCTGAATATCTGAAATTGAAAGGAACCGCGATAGCACCGCTCTTTAAGATTCCCATATAGATGGGAAGCCACTCGAGACAGTTCATCATAAGGATTGCAACCTTGGTGTCCCTCTTGACGCCTCTTTCGAGGAGCATGTTGGCAACACGGTTTGCCTTCTCATCGAAAACGCTCCATGTGATCTCCCTTCTGTAAGGCTGATCCTCGGTCTGCTGGATGAGTGAGTAATCCTTCCAGCTGATACGCCTGGTCTCCTTCTGCTCGGGGTTGAGCTCGATAAGTGCAACCTCGTCTCCGTATTCTTTTGCATTCTTTTCCAGATACTGTGTAATGGGCATTTTCTTATCTCCGATCTGTTATCAATTATTTACGAAATATAATTCAGCGGGTTAACCGGCGTGCCGCCTATCAGGATCTCAAAGTGCAGGTGGGGACCCGTGGACCGTCCCGTATTTCCCGTCTTTCCTATTACCTCTCCCTGACTTACCGTCTGGCCGACGGATACGAATATCTTGGAAAGGTGTGCGTATCTCGTCTGGGTTCCGCCGGGATGTGTTATGAGGATCATGTATCCGTAGCTTCCGGACCATCCTGCCTGAGTGACCGTTCCGCCGCTCGATGCCATTACGGATGTACCGGTCGCAACTGCCCAGTCAACGCCTCTGTGATATGTGGTGGCTCCGGCAGTGGGTGCGTTTCTGTATCCGAAGTACGAGCTGATCCTTCCGCCGTAGATGGGCTTGATGTATGTGGGAGGTATCTTGGTTCCGCGCTCCATGATCTTGGGCACGGCCTCGATATCTATTTCTTCTATAAGTATTTCTCTTTCGGCTTCGGTATCGTTGATGAAATGCTGGTCAACGATCGCTCTGTGGTGGCCCGCCGAAGGCTGCTGTATGACGTTGGTCTCCGTCGTGTACCAGTCATCCCTCGGAATGATTATGACTTCCGCATCATAATCTTCATCGACATAGTTTCTCTCGACATGCTCAATGGAGACTTCGGACTTGGGCTGATTTATGATGATCGTGTCATTTATGTGGAGCGTGGCATTCTGTGTGGGAAGCGTGTCCGGATTGAGTGCCATCAGGTCTTCGATGGGGGTGTTGTATATGAGCGAAATACCGCTCAGCGTATCTCCGGCCTGGATGACATGTTCAAAAGCACTGTCGTGCTGCTTGGTCACATCCTCTATCGCCTTATCAAGCGAAGTGAGCTGTGATGCAGGTACATATCCTTCGGCTATCTCGATCTTCTCGACAAAGTTGATGGATATCAGACCGGTCTCAAAATCTTGGAACGTGACCGGCTTTTCTTCGGTCTCCTCTTCGTATCCCTGACGGTCCAGATAGTTCTGAAGTCCGCCGCCCGGAATAATATTGTTGACATCGGCAGGCTTGGTCTCATACGTGTCAACGATCTCTGCGGTAAGGACATTGAAATCCCTTCCGGGTGCTCTCACAAGCCTTACTTCGAAACGTCCGCCGGGATTGTATCTGTCGATGGCTTCATTCAAAAGAGTGACGACCTCGGTCTCGCCTGCGAGCGTGACCATATAGTCGCCCATTTTTACCGTATATGAAGGAGACAGTGTTTCCTTCAGTGATGATATAAGAACATCCTCCGCAGCGACGATAGCTTCATCGCGGGGAGTCACGTCTCCCGTGAGCACGTTCTCGGATTCGATACGGTAATCAAAATCCATGAATGCCATACCGGCATATCTCGAGGATACATTTCTGCGCGCTTCAAGAAGGAGATCCTGTGCCTCGCTGTACGAGGAGAAATCTCCTATCTTGACATCGTTGATATAAAGATGGAAATAATCATCTGCCCCCTCCGAATAGGGTGCATATCCGCGTACCAAAAAGAAACACACGAAGATCGTGACCGCGGAGGTGATTATAAAGATAAACTCTCTTTTTTTTGAAACAAACAAATTCTTCACAACAAACCTAAGATCAGAACAGGAACTGTGCTACAAAAGGAGCAGCTACCGAAAGAAGTGAAAGGATGGCTGCGATAATGGCGATTGTCTTTACGCCCGCGCTCTTTTCTTCAACTCTTGCTATCTCACTCTTCATGCTGACAAGGAGCTTGGAATTCTCCTCACGGAAGCTTTCAATCTGCTTCCCGCCGTCATTGCGGAGGCTTCCGAGAAGCTTTGCACTCTCATCCCTGATAACAGTGATATTCCTGCTCTGCTCTGTCTTGAGATTTTCGAGCATCGTGGAATTCTCCTGCTTGATGCTCTCAAGCTGCTTGGAATTCTCATCCTGGATGGAAGCCTGTACATTACGGTAAACTCTTACGCACTCTTTATGGATGTCCGAATTTCCGAGAGTCTGTGCCAGGGAGTTCTGGCCCTGAAGCATCTGCTCCTGACCCTTTCTCAGATTGCTCTGCATCTGCTGCATGTACTGGTCATTCGAGGTTCTGACAGTTTCCATCTGGCGCTTCATTGCGGAAACTTCATCCCTGAGCACTTCCACAAGTTCGGTGAGATGCTCGTCGGTGCCGGTATTTCCGAGCTGCTGTCCTATCCTTTCGGATATCTCACTGCCCGATGCCCTTACGGATGCGTTGATCTCGCCGACGGATGCGCCGAGTGCGCTGACAGTCTGATTTACGGAGTTAACGGATTCATTAACCGAATTAACGGAATCTCTTACGGGGTCGATCTTGGAATCGATCTTGGCATCGATACCCTGGCGGAGATCTCCGAGCTGGGTTCCGATCTGTGCCTCAAGGAGATCGAGACGTGAGCTGAGTCCCTCAAGTGCATCAAGGCGTGCAGCGAGACTTTCCATCTGATCGAGGCGTAAGCTCATATCATCGAGCATGCCGAGACGGGCATTCATATCATCGAGCATGCCGAGGCGTGCGCTCATATCATCAAGCGTTCCGAGACGGGCACTTACCTCCTCAAGTCCGGCACTTCCCGCATTGTCGGCAAAGCCGCTGCGGATCTTCTCGAACTGCTCCTCGTTGGATGCCTTAATGGATTCGAGTCTTTCTTCATTGGAGGTTCTGATGGATTCGATCTGTTCCCTGAGCTCATTGCTGCGGCTTTCAAGCATCTCACTCTGTCTGCTCATAAGCTCATTCTGGCTCTGTGCAAGATCCTTCTGGCGCGCGATGAAATCATTCTGGCTTGCGAGAAGGTCATTCTGCATCTGCTGAAGATAATCTTCATTGGCCTTGTTCATGGTAGCCATTTGTGCCTTGAGATCGTCAAGCGCAGCATCATAGCTTCCGGCATTCATATCCGGAAGTGCGGCTATTGTCTGCTGAAGTCCGCCGAGTTCATCCGCAACATTCTTCATGCGGTCAAGGCAGTCCTGGTATTCCCTGACCTGGGCTCTCATTACTCCCATAGCCTCGGATTCCGCCTCACCGTTTGCACGGATGATCTGCTGAGCATTCAGTTTCTGTGATAACTGGTCCATGAATGTATCCATAATAGCCTCCGAAATCGTTTTTTAGCGATGTGACAACTTAGGACATTATACTTCATAAGCCTGCATTTTTAAAGGTCGCAGAGCCTTAAGAAACGTTAATTTTTGTATATTTTGTCTATAAAACCACATTATATAGAGCTGCATTTATAAACATTTACTTATTTTTTACACGACGTTCATATTTTATTCATACAGCCTGACTATAATGAATCTTGTAAACAAGAGCAGAGATAAATCGATCATTTTTTCATAATAGCCCGGGAGCCGAAAGGTTTCCGGGCACTCCTCATTCTTGGGGAGTTTTTTTATGCTCAGAAATCCGGTGCGTCGGCAATGGACGAAAGCTTGATGATCTCGTCGTTGAGGCTGAGCATCTTTTCATCGAGATCCGAAACGAGATGCGCGCACTCTACGAGTTCATCCTTGATATGCTGAGGCGCATCGCCTTCGAACTTGTAGTGGATCTTGTGCTCAAGACTTGCCCAGAAGTCCATTGCAACGGTCCTGATCTGTATCTCAACCTTGGTGTCGACCACCCTGTCGGAAAGATACACGGGTACCGTGACTATCATATGATAGCTCTTGTATCCGCTCGCCTTGGGGAAAGTGATATAGTCCTTGACCGTCAGGATCTTGATATCCTGCTGGTGCTCGATCATATCGGCGATCCTGTATATATCTGAGGAAAATGAACAGATGATCCTGACTCCGGCGATATCGTTGACATTGTTTACCATGTTCTCGATGGTGGAATCAAGACCGTGACGTTTAAGCTTCTTAACGATGCTCTCGGGCGTCTTCATCCTGCATTTGATGTGCTCTATGGGGTTGTACTGATGAATGTGCTGGAACTCTTCGTTCAGGATCTCGATCTTGGTCTGGATCTGCCTCATTGCGGCATTATAGACAAGAGTAACTTCCTGCCAGGTCTCGATCCCGTTTCCCTGCACTATATCGTTGATATCATTATCCATTGCGAATTTCCGATCTATAAAATATAATCACGGTTATAAAGTCCGGAAAGAACGGTTGACATAAATTCTTCCGGGTGCAAAAGTGCGTGTGCATACAAGGTATATTTTACCACAACACTTTAATTCTGTGTAGTGATAAATAACAGGTGGGTACAAACGAAGTGTTCAGACTCTGGGTCAGGGAATTCAAAGAAACTCATATGATAAAGGATATAGTGATCGAAGACGAGTCCGAAGACACGAGGACGCATAAGATCATGAACGGTCTGGAGAAGGCATGCAGGGAGTTTGATCTGCCGGTGCCCATCTGGCTCGAGGATAACATCGATTCCTTCAAAAAGACTTCCAAGGCGCGGTTCCGCCAAGGCTCCTTTATAGAGGAAATCCCCTTCGACTACCTCGAAATCCTCGTAATCGAAGAAGATCCAACATATTAAATCAAAACCCCTTAATGAAAAACATTCATTAAGGGGTTTGTATTATCAATCATCATATCCATTAGGATTGTTCTTCTGCCATCTCCAGGAATCTTCGCACATTTCCTTGATTCCGTACTGTGCGGTCCATCCGAGCTCCTTCTTTGCGAGGGATGCGTCAGAGTAGCAGGATGCGATGTCGCCGGGACGTCTGGGCTTTATGCTGTAAGGAATCTTTACTCCGGTTGCTTCCTCGAAGTTCTTGACGATATCGAGCACCGAGTAGCCGGTTCCTGTTCCGAGGTTGTAGATCTTAAGTCCGCATTTCTCATCGATCTTGTCGAGAGCCTTGACATGTCCTATCGCAAGATCGACCACATGAATGTAATCGCGTACGCCGGTTCCGTCGGGAGTGTCATAATCGTTTCCGAATACTCCGAGCTCGGGAAGCTTTCCGACAGCAACCTGTGTGATATAGGGCATAAGGTTGTTGGGGATTCCGTTGGGGTTTTCCCCGATGGTTCCCGACTTATGTGCTCCGATGGGATTGAAATATCTGAGCAGGATAACGTTCCATTCGTTATCGGCCTTCTGGATATCCGAAAGGATCTGCTCGAGCATGGACTTGGTCCATCCGTAAGGATTGGTGCACTGTCCCTTGGGGCACTCTTCGGTGATGGGAACGAATGCGGGATTTCCGTATACGGTCGCGCTGGATGAGAAGATGATGTTCCTGCATCCGTGCTTTCTCATCACATCGACCAGAGTGAGAGTTCCGGTAACATTGTTATCATAATATTCCCAGGGCTTTGCAACCGATTCGCCGACTGCCTTGAGTCCCGCGAAATGGATGACGGCACTGATGTCTTCTTTTGTGAAGATCTCCTCGAGTGCCTTGCGGTCCCTGATGTCCGCATTGTAAAAACCGGGCTTTTTGCCGGTGATGGCCTCTATACGTCCGAGAACCTTCTCGTTGGAGTTGCTGAGATTGTCAAGAATGACCACATCTTTTCCGGAGTCAAGCAGTTCAACGACCGTATGACTTCCGATGAATCCGGCACCGCCGGTAACAAGTATCTTACCCATAAAACCTCCTTTATGAATTGCCATATGCTTATTTAACCCTAACGGATGCCCTAAGGGAAGAGTCAAGGGCCATTCTTAAAGAAATCTTCAGAGAATCACTCCGTTCTTTTCGAGAAGTGCCTGTGCACTCTCTACGGAATCGACACCGGTCTTGTTCTTGATGGGTGCGAATTCCTTTTCCCTGACAACCTCAAAAGGAAGGCAGCTGTCACACTGGTGGATCATATCGAGAACAAGGTTCTCGTACTTGTATCCGTTGGGAGTCTCGGGTTTGAAAAGATTTCCGTTCTCATCGAGGCAGGGGATCTTCTTTTCGACAATGTGAAGTGGAAGCGCTCCGTTAAGGATCTTCTCAAGCTGTGCGGTGGAGAAGAGGTAATTGAGGATGACTCCGAAGTTGTATGCGGGATCACCCTTTTCATTCTTCGCGTTCATGAGATCCTCGGTAAGATCGTAGTACTCCACAATGGAGGGCTTGCCGTCCTCAAGGCAGATAACACCTACCTTCTCATCGGGAGCCGCTTTTCTTACAACCTTCGATCCTACGGTGCAGTTCTTTGCGATGGTCGCACCCACGAATACGGGATCTGCGATCCTCTGGAGAACATTGTCCACGGCAAATACGTTGAACCACTCGATACCGTTTGCATGAACGTTATCAAGAAGTCCCGCATTAACGAGAGAGATGAACCATCCGCCGTTTCCGTTGGGGCTGGTAGCCATACGTCCCTTTTCCTCGAGATAGATCTTGCCGTTGTAATCGGTTGCGGCTGCCATATCCTGCATGAAGAAATGAATAAAGTTCTCGGGATATCCGAAGTAATTCTTTTCCTTCAGGAATCTGACGGTGGCGTCATTATTCTTCTCGGAGGTCATGATGTAGATGTGCACGAATGCGCCCGCCCTGTCGGTGACCTCTTTGAGATTGTTTATAAGACATTCGAATATATAAAGCTCCCTTGTCTTGCCGACATTGTACATTCCCTTGGGATCGTCGGAACCGAGTCTGGTACCCATACCGCCCGCAAGCAGAAGAGCTGCGACCTTTCCCGCTTTGATGGCTTCAAGTCCGATGCGGTCGAACTCATCCCTGTTAGCTTCGATCTCGGGGATCTCCATACAGGTAAGAGGCGTGATGACTCCTCTCTTTCCGAGCTCTTCCTGGTGGGCACAGTTTTCCTGGATGCTCATATCCGTTGCGTCGATCTGTGCAAGGAGTGCTTCCTTCTGTGCATCGTCCAGCTCATCATAATATCTGAGGACCTGCATCTGTCCGTATTTTTCAAGTTTTGCTTTTGCTTCTTCTAATGTCATCAATATTCTCCTTTAATCCATAAAAACACCCGGGAAGCTGTTCCCGGGTGAGTGTTAACTTATATCTGGGAAAAACTTATGCTGCCTTATATGCTGCGATATCATCTTCCTTGGTAAGATCGTACAGCCTGCTGCCGTCATAATCCTCCTTTACATAGATCTCCACGGAATTGACATCCGCGTCATAAACCGCCATGAATGTTCCTCCGGGAGTAAATACATGTCCCGCTACGAGCGGGGTCTCGTTTATCGTTCCGGGAAGATAAGCATTGTTGATCTCTATTTCAACACTGCTGGCACCCACCCTGGAGCCCTCCGCAATATCGGCAAGGAATGCCTCCCTTATCTGATCGGCTGTCTGTATGTCTCTGGATCTCCTCGACTGCTCAACGTACTTAATGAACAAAGGAGCAAGAACAGCGATGAGAACAGCCATTACCGCTATAACGATGATCAGTTCTACCAGTGAAAAACCCTTATTCTCTTTCATCTCTTTTCCCATAATATTCTCCCCCTCCTCAGCAACATATGTAAACCATATGTTACAAGAATAATTTAACCTTTTTTTCGGCCAAAAACAAGGGGGGAAATGCCGATTTCTTCAAGAAAATAGGGTACTAAAAGTATACAGATCACGAAAAAAGGGAAAACATACCTGCATTTGTTCTCCCAAACGGCAAAAAGCTATGGCGAGCATGATCTTAAGCGCTGCGTACACTATATATTAATTTGTTTCCTTTTTATTCTTACCCATCAGATCTCAAGTCCCGAGAAAAATCTGTCAAAAGCTTCATTGCCCGCATTCTTCATCAGCAGGCTCTTGAGCTCCTGTTTATCGTCGCCCAGACTCTTCATCATCGCTTTTCTGTTATCGTCATCGACACAGCCGTATTTTTCCAGGATGCCGAAATGTGCCTTGTCGGGATAATTGTCCCTTACCGCAAGCCAGCTCTCATTTCCGTTTTCCGAGCCCTGCTTATGGCTGCGGATATAGTCGATGAATGTTTTTTCATATGCCGGCGTAAGCCCTTCAGGGTGAAGGAGTCTCTGTATGCAGAGCGATGCCTTGATCACCCTCTGCCCGCTCATGTATGCATCGCGGTCACTGAGGCCGACTTCTTCCTCACCGCAGAGGATCTGATTCGTAAAGCCCTCATCGTCCGGCTGCAAAAGGAATGATGCTATCCATGCGTCAAACCTGACAAACCACTCTTCATCGAGTTCCTCGACATCGGATAATCTCGCAGGTCCGGAGAACCTCACCGAAAGCGCAAAAAGTGCCGCTTTATCTTCTGACATTCCCGGAAAAGAAACCTTCTCGAGCGAAGTGCATCCGGTAAATATCCCGTCACCCGCTTCACAGAGCGGCATCTCGAGTTCCTTCAGATTGCTGCAGTGTGCAAATCCGAAATCCCCGATGCTTTTTACGGACGAAGGAACCGACAGCTTACGCAGTGTCTTTTTTCCGAGGAATGCTTTCTTGCCGATCGCGGTAAGCCTGACTCCCTCCTCGGGATACTCGGGAAGGACAAGCGAAGTGAACCTGCCCTTGCAGGTGCTGAGCACGGCTTCATTTTCTTTTATCGAATATACCAGGCTTCCTTCCGGGTATTCTGTTTCCTTGTCCAAAGCATCCTCCGCAGCATATGTCAGATATCAAATTTCGCTATCTGTTCCCTGAGCTCCAGTCCTCTTTCGGAGATCTCCATATCTCCGGCCAGTTTCTCGTAATCTTCATTTCCGAATGTGCCTATGAATCTCGACGACCAGGTATCGGATGTGAGTCTGGTCGCAAGTATCATGGGTTCATTTCCGCCTTCGCAGGCTTTCCTGACAAATGATATCAGATTTGACAGTCTGTATGAAGCCTTCATCGCATTTTCTTTCAGACTTCCGACCTCCGCGTTGTAATCCGAAAGGACGGGGTGACGACCGTCGGCTGAGGTTGCGGAACTGTCCGCCTTCAGGCAGCCGTTATAGAAATCAATGACACGGAGTATGGATCTTTTGCGGTGTCTTGTCAGCCCACCGCGTTCCTGAAGAGTCTTAAGGGTGTTGCTCTGCGTATCCAGTGCTTTCCTGATCACGCCCTGTACCGCGGCGTCATCCGCATTCTTTTCCGTCATATCCCTGATCGCCTTCATGACGGGCGTGAGCATCTGTACAGCTTCGGCATATACAAGTGTCTCCTTCATATCTCCGGAAACAGATTCGGTCAGCATGGAAAGAACGGAAAGCCTTTCGTCAAAGCTTGCGTTCTTCATCTTCTCATATATGCTCTCGGGTGCTTTTCCTTCCAGTATCTCCGCGATGTGGTAGTCTGTCTTGTACTTGATGTACAGATCGTAATAAGCCGCAAAATCCTTCGCCACCCTCTCGCTTCGCAGGTACTGGCTGATAAGGGTTTCGTCGACCGTTATCTTCTCCTCTTCGCTGAGCTTCATCATCTCGGAAAGATCTTCCCAGCCTCTTGCGGTAACATATGCCCTTCCGTCCGGCGACATATCCATTACATAGAAATCTTCCTTTTTTACATCAAGATATGCAAGGATCGCACCGTGCAGATTCTTCTCACGCGCATAATCCATCCATGCCTTAAGATCCGGCTCAACGGTTATCACCTTCATCCTGTCCAGGGTCGCCACGTCGAATTCCCTTACGGACCTGTTGTACTCGGGAGGATTTCCCGCAGTGACTATTACCCATCCGTCCGGAAGCGAGTGACGCCCGAAGGTCTTGTACTGCAGGAACTGGAGCATGGAGGGGCCGAGCGTTTCGGAAACACAGTTTATCTCGTCGAGGAAAAGAATACCTTCCTTCACATCCGTTTTGTCTATCGCTTCGTAAACGGATGCTATGATCTCACTCATCGTGTATTCGGTTATCGAATACTCTTTGTCACCGAACTTCCTTGTAGTGATATAGGGCAGACCGAGTGCGGACTGCCTGGTGTGATGCGTCATTGAATACGAAACAAATGCGATGCCCATTTCGGATGCGATCTGCTCCATTATCGCGGTCTTTCCGATACCGGGAGCACCGAGCATGAAGATCGGACGCTGTCTTACCGTGGGAATACAGTAATCACCGTATTCATCCTTTTTAAGATAAACACGTACGGTATCCTTTATTACCTGTTTTGCGCTGGCTATGTTCATTTCAGTTCATCCTCCTCGATAACTGCCTTCATGCTCCATACGGGCGGAGCAGGGCGGGATGTGTCTTCGTTCAAAAATGCAAATATGACATCAAAGTCAGGTTTTCGCTCGGGATAGATCCCGTAACCGTCCGTGAAATAGATCAGTCCTTTAAGATCATCGAACTCTCTTGCCTCCTGCAGGCTCTTTACGTAATCGAAAACCGGCCTGAAATCCGTAGCGCCTCCGCCGACCAGCTTCATATTGTTCAGGAGCCCGTCCAGCTGCGATATGTCGGTCAGCTTGTCGTCCCTTTCAACCTCTGCATCGCACTGGATGATGTGTATGTTGATCTTCCTGAAGAAGCTCTCGCTCCGTTTGAGCAGGTCGAAGGTCTGTTTTATGAACCTCTTTACCGTCTCCCCGCTGCAGGATGCAGATGTGTCTATCGCGATGACAAAGTCCCTGATCCTCTTATCCTCCCTGTATTCGAGAGGCTCTATCAGAGGCATGCCCGCGTAATGCTCAAGTCCGTATGTGTAATAGATATAATCGAATTCATCATCGCTGAGCCTTGTATGTTCTCCCGTTACGACAAAGTGCTCAAGGATCCTCCTGTAGTCGTACTTGACGGCCGAACCTTCCAGGAGATTCTTTTCGAGCGATTCACCGGATGCACCCTTTTTGGAAAAGCTCTTTATCTCTGCAAGCACCTGTCTCGATATCTTCTTCCATTCCTCCTCCGTCATCTGTATCTCGGGAGTAGAATCCGGTCTCCACAGCTCGTGCGAATCGAGCGCGAAGGCCCTTTCGTATTCCATGACCCTTGAAGGCGTAAGCGGATTTTTCCTGAAGTATCTGTAAAGGCTTTCCGCGGAGAGCTTTCCCACATCCTCCTTCAGAACCTTCAGCATTCCCGCGGTTGCAAGATCCGTATCGAGTCTTATGCAATCCTCATCGAGCTCCCCGATGACATTCTCCACCGCTATGTCGCAGGCAAGGTCCCACAGGACGCGGTCTGTCTTTTCACCCGAAAAAGGATGGGCAAAGATATGGTGCAGCATCACATGGAAGATCATCCTTGCGGGAAGCCTGAAATCCTTCTGCGCCGCACGGATGATGTTGACCGGATCGTATATGAACTTACCGATACCCGAATAGATATTCGCGCATCCCGGATGAGCCTCACTCTTAAGCTCCATAAGACTTCTGTCCAGGAACCTGAACGACATCATTATCTCATCCCTCGCAAGTTCGATCACCTTTGAGGAAAGAGCAAGGATCTCCTTTGTATCGTTTTTCTTTTCATTAACATCCATACAAAGATCACACTCTTCGGATAGGCACGACCTATAGCTTTTAAGAAAAAAGGAACGCTTTCTGGGCGTTCCTTTTAAAGTATCCCCGGAAAAATCTTATTATTCTTTCTTCAGATACTTTTCCTCAAATTCCGATACGGGAATGGGCTTTGAGAAATAATATCCCTGGAAGTTGCGGCATCCGCATTCTTCGAGGAAGTTTTTCTGCTCCTCTGTCTCGACACCTTCCGTTATGACTGAAAGTCCCATCTCCAGAGCCATGTTGATGACATTCGAAAGGATGATGGTGGACTTGAGATATGTATCCGCGTCCTTGATGTCACGCAGGAATAGCATATCAACCTTGAGGACATCAACGGGAAGATTCTTAAGGGTATTGAGTGATGAATATCCGCTTCCGAAGTCGTCCATCTCGACAATGAAGCCGTCGTTTCTGAGCTTTGTGATAACTCCGAGAACGGATTCCAGATTGCCTATCATGGCGCTCTCGGTGATCTCAAGCCTGAGCTGTTCCGGTCTTATGCCGTATTTACCGACATATCCCGTAATATCACCGTAAACATCCGTGAAATAGAAATCCCTGGGTGATATGTTCACCGAAAGATACATATCCTCGTATCCTTCTTCATTCCATCTGCCGAGGATCTTACATGCACTCTCCCACATGTATCTGTCGACCTTTACGATAAGCCCGGTCTTCTCAAGAACGCCTATGAACTTTCCGGGAGGAAGCATACCCTTGGTCTTGTGGTTCCATCTGATCAGGCACTCACCGCCCTTTACGCTTCCGTCGGATGCTACCTGTGACTGGATGAAAGGAATGACCTCACCGGCCGCCAGTGCATCATCGATGCTTCCGGTGACAAGCTGTTCCCAGAGAATGGACTCGCGGACCGAATCGTCATAATATGCGATGACCTTCTGCATATCATTTTTGATGCCGTCGATCGCAAGGAATGCCCTGTCATATATTATCTGACTGGTGAGTTCCGGAGAATCCACATTGCAGACACCGACATGCATTGTTATCGGATATTTGTAATCTCCCCTGTCGATATAAAGGGATCTGCATATTCTCGTAAACAGCACGGGATCGAAATCATCCCTCTTCAGGAATAGTCCGAAGCGGTCACCGGTTATACGTCCGACAATGCATGCGGGTCCCATTGCCCCGGCAAATTTCCCCGCGATATCCTTAAGGACATCATCCGCCCTGTCGGTTCCGAACACTTCGTTGATACTCTTAAAGCCTGTAATGTTCGTAACCACGGCCACGTATTCCTTGCAATCCCTGTGGGCGAGTTTCTCATCGGTCAGCCTGTAAAGCGCGGATATATTGTAAAGCCCGGTAAGGGAATCGTGCATTGCAAGGAATCTTTCCTTTTCGAGCTCCACCTCTTCATCGGTGCGGTCCTTGATCTTCGCATAGAATCCGCAGTAATCATGGCGGTTATCATATACATCACAAACATCTATCTCATAGATCGTATCGACGCCGGTGTCTTCATCCGTAACGCGTCTGACTGCGGAATATGAGTTGTTCAGTGATTCCTCATCCTCTGTGAGCTTTTTGAATATATCGTAAGCCGCACCGTAATCGGACTCCGCTATGCCGAACAGTTCGGCAAAGCTCTGGTTGATAAACACTACTTTTCCCGTATTGTCAAAAAGCACGATACCGCTCTCGGAGGATCTTATCGATGCGGAGAGCAGGCTGTTTATAAGTGTTGCAGGCTTATACAGCGTTGTGAAAAAGACTATCAGGAGTCCCGTTATACCGTATCCTATGAGCGATGCATCAACAGGGCTGTTGGAATACATAACCCCTATATACCAGAGGGCGGTAACAAAAAGAGAACCCGCTATGCAATAATACTTGACCCAGTAGATGGCGGCATATCTGCTTGCCTTCCACAGAAGGAATGCAATACCCAGAAGGACGGCGAATGCACACAGAGCACCGTGTACATAGTAATACCAACCGCCCGTCACACCGTAAAACACCCTGTCCATTATCAGCATGGGTGAAGAGGGAGCGTCGGGTCCGACCGCGAACTGTGCGGGATCTATCACACGAATGGTATATACGTGATGGAATTTAAAGTTGAATGCAACGGAAATACAGTCAAGAAGGCAGAGCGCGCGGAAAACCATAGTGTACGGTTTACGCCTGTACTGAATATCACAATAGTACATTACGAACCTGAGCAGGAAGAACAGCATCATGTTCATACTTATATACAGGAGGCTGTATCCGATCTCGGCCACTTCGATATGCCTGGTCATGGTGACACAGCCGTCAAGTATGAAGGGCGGAAACGCAGTGACAAGCAGGCACAGGATATATCCCTTGTAAGGATTATCATGTGTGCTGACCACAAAGATGCTTACCGCATACAGCACCATAAAGATTGTAATAAGGATCATGAATGTATAAGAGATCATATTTTCCCCTGCCTCATATATACATATAATTTAGCCCAAAACGGCTTTTTTTACAAGGATTCGGGCACATTTCGAAGGGTATAAAAACGCGGATTTTTAAGCAAAAAATGACCCGCGGAAAACTCATCCGCGGGCCATGGTTTTTATTCCCATTATTTGAAGAATGCAACGACCTCTTTAAGGTTATCTGCCTGTGCGCTGACATCCTTGATCCTGTCTGCGATCTCCTGGATGGCTGTTGCGATGTTATCCGTACTTGCGGAGACCTCTGCATTGGATGCGGCATTTTCCTCGGATATGGCGGACAGATCGGTTACGTTTGCAACGATCCTCTCCTTTATGCTCTGGAGGGATGAAGTCTTCTCATCGATCTCCTTGATGCCGTCAACCGACTGAGCGATTGCCGCTTCGAGCTTTTCAAATTCATCCTGGGCCTCTTCAATGATGGTCTGCTCGGCATTCATGGTATCCATGATCTCACCGGCAAGTCTTACGGATACTTCCGAATTTGAAAGGATCTCTTCGGCGATGGTCCTGATGGTGGATGCACTGTTGTTGGACTGCTCTGAAAGCTGTGAGATCGAATCTGCGACAACCGCAAATCCTCTTCCGGCTTCACCCGCTCTTGCAGCCTCGATCGATGCGTTAAGGCTGAGGAGCTTGGTCTGGCTTGCGATATCGATGATAAGGTCTATAGCTTCGTTAACCTTGGCAATGGATTCATTGGTAAGGTTGATCTGCTTGTTGATGGTCTGAACAGCCTCAACGCTTCCGCGGCTGGATGTCATTACATCCTTCATCTTGTCGGAAGCAAGACGGCTTATGTTCTTCATTGTCTCGGCGTTCTTATTCAGGCTTTCGACATTTCCGTCTATATCGGATACCGTG
>JAFZWW010000034.1 GCA_017617005.1 Lachnospiraceae bacterium | reverse complement strand
TTCTTTCCTGCTTCTCCATCGCCATATATAGGTTGTGAAGGATATTTCCCGTGTTCTATTTGTTTCAAAATAGCATTATATATCTCATCTACATTATTACTTGCATCGATTACATTACATCCACGCTCTCGTCCATTTTGCCTGGTTCCGACGTTTACACACGGTGTGCCAATAAATGCCCCTTCCCTAATACCGCTGCTGGAATTCCCCACCAAGCAAGCAGCGTTGTTCATCAGACGAGTGTATACATCAATGGGAAGATTTTTAAATAAGTGTATTTCTGCGTCCGGATGGAATTCACGATATATTCTAATTCCGGCGGACAATTCATCATTACCTGCGTCTGCATTCGGCCAAAGAATAATTAATGGAAGTCCGGTCTTAGCAGCAGCGTTAATGGTAGCAGTTATTTGTTTTCTAGCCAATCCGTATTCGGTAGTAACAGGATGTTGAGAAATAAGAAGAAAAGGTTTGGTTAAATCAAACACATGTCCAACACCACCTTGAGTAGTATATATATCTTCCGGAACACTAGGGTTTGATTCGAGTATCCTCTTGACATTGTCTATTCTCGGGCATCCAACAACAAAAACACTTTTTGGATCTTCCCCAAGTTTTATTATTCGCTCGCCACTTTCACGATTGGCCGGAAAATGAACATGTGCAAATTTAGTAATAGCATGTCTTATGCTCTCATCTATAGTTCCCGTTACTTCTCCGCCCATTGTATGTGCTAAGCGAATATTCATATATGCAGCTGCCATAGCCGCTGACATAACTTCATATCGGTCGCCTACGACAACAACAAAATCCGGCTCAAGTTCAGAGTATGCATCTGCCAACCCAAGCAAACCCAAACCAGCCGTCTTTACCATCACTCCGGGTTCATCGCCTGCAACCTGCATATGTATTTTCTTATCAACCTTGAAACCATCTTTTTGAAGTATCGAATCTAAATCTCCGTATTTGTCCACAAGTCCAGCGCCGCCAAGCACAACCTGCAAAGCCAATTCATCGTGTTCCTGAATCGCTTTCATTGCCGAGCGAATAGAACTGTAATTTGCTCTTCCACCTAAAAATACGCATATTTTTCTCATATATTTCATCCTTCTCAATCAGCAATATCGCTTAATAAAATTTTCTCATCAGGACATAAATCCCTTATAGTTTTCTTTCCAATTAACTGCTTATAATATTTTGTTTCCAACCCGTCTCCCGGCTTTTTGTATGCAAGCATATCCTCGGATATTACAGTGCCTGCTTTGATTGCACAAGCAGCTACTATGCTTTTTTGGAATACTTTTTTCATCACTCCATATTCATCATTTTGTGATTTGTCAACCGGCGACTCCATCGCTATTTCTAGGGATTTTATCGATTCGCAAAGAAGTTTCATCTCATCACAATCCATTGACATAGCCGCATCAGGTCCATACATACGTTTGCTCAAAGTGAAATGTTTTTCAATAATGTTTGCACCTTTTTGAAAAGCCGCTATTGAAGCCCAAACGCCACTACTGTGATCAGAAAATCCCAATGTAGCATTGGAATATCTATCTCTAAACAGATCCAAAATATTCAATCCTACATGTTCCGGTTCACAAGGATATTCGGAAGAGCATTGCATTAACGAAAAGGGTTTATCGTTCTTTTTGAACACCTGTATACATTCATCTAATTCTTGAATAGAACTCATCCCCGAAGAAAGGATCACAGGAATTCGGCTCTTTGCTAAATACTCTAGATAGGGGATATTTGTTATTTCTCCCGACGGAACTTTTATTGCATCCACTTCAATATTTTCGAGGATTTTTATAGCTTCTATTGAAAAAGGCGAAACTATAAAATACACTTCCAAACCATGAGCATACTCCCTTAGTTCTTTCCATTGGTCAATTGAAAAAGCTGTGCGCTCAAAATATTCATATCTTGGCTCCGCACTAAAATACGGTGGTTGGGGAGCATTTCGCACAGTTTCAGCTGATGAAATATGCAATTGCAGTTTTACAGCATCCACCCCACACTCTTTAGCTGCGAGCATCATCGCCTTTGCCTGTCCAAAACTTCCATCATGTGTCATGCCAAGTTCAGCTATAATAATCCTCTTTGATAAATCAATAGCATTCATAATCATCACCAATTTCACTTTATATTTTCATTCAGCTCATCAAAAATATAATCCACAACACTTTTAGATGAAAACGTGTCACTTGAAATATCTCTCTCTCTTCCGAGAGCATTTATGTCTGATTCCTCGTTTAGATAATCCAAAAAGCAATCCATATCTAAATCATACCCAGGAATATGTAGAATCCCCGCGTAGTGAGTTGTGGAGGAATTACTCAAACAAAAAAAATAATCAGCGGCGACCATTACGTCTCGCAATTTTTCGTCAATGATAGTTACATTATATTTTTTGAGATATTCGTAATCCTGTTTTCGGCTCTTAGGGTGAAGAGAAACAAATAATTTACCATATTCACGACTTAAAAGTTTGGTCAAAACATCCATATTATGGATATGGATATCCCAACTAACCAAATTATGCTCCGCAAGTTGTGGCATGCTCAAAAGAACCACTTTATCATCACAGGATAAATTATATTTTTCTAATAAATTCAATTTAATACTTGCACTATCTTTAATATTCCTGAGTATATAATCATCCTCAACCAACCCAGAAACTATTACCTTCTTTCCAGGCTCTTCTGATAGTATAGATTCTCTTACTTCTTCAGAGTATGTATATACGCAATCCGAAGCATTTGCTCCACTCACCCAAGGGTGCTCAGGGGCCATATTAAAACATCTTAACGCAAAATAGTAATACGAAGGAAAGAATACCCTTTCATCCTCGCCTATTCGAAGAATCTGTTTTCTGGATTGAAATCTGTTAACATCAAACAGTTTATTTGTGACAAACCGACTCTCATCAAACAGCAGTGGCCCAAAACCGTCTTTTTTATATAGAGTTTGTATCGCAACAGAAACCATAATGATTGGGATTCCTCTTCCCTTTGCTTTTTTTAGCAAAGCAAGTTGCACCCCGCCAACTCTATCGTCAGAAACAATTATCCAATCAGGCTTTACCTTGTCCAAAATACCATCAGCATATATTAAATCTTGAATGATTCTAATAAAGCAAACTATAAAATGAGGCACGATATAAAGTATTCGTTTTTTTCCTTTATTAAATATCTGATCTCTGTTGGTTATTGAATCTGAACCCAATCTTTCCGTCTCAGTATTATCTTTAGAAAAGCGATTGTCTCTTCTTTTAGCTTTCTGCTTGATTTTGAAAAAAAAGCCCCTATCCTTCGAATTAATAACAGGGTACCCTCCGATAGAATCAAATCTCTCGGAAGTCATAAGAATAGGTTCAAAATCAGCGCCTCTTTGGGACAGTAAATCTATCAACAAACTCAATCCGTTGACTGAGGTTCTATTATTCGCAGAAAACATAATTCTCATATATTTGTTAAAGTTTCAACGACGCGATCAACGCGTAACTATAAATTATTCTTATACCACTCTATGGCTTGCTTAATTCCTTTTTCGAAACTCCAATCAGGATCATATCCGAGTTTTGCACGTGCTTTTGATATGTCCGCATTTGAATGTTTTATATCTCCAGGGCGTTCCGGGCCATACAAAGGCTCAAGTCTATGGCCATTTTTATCAACAATGCCAAGCGCATCTACCAAACCATAGTAAATATCTATAAGATATTCTCGACCGCCAAACGCGATATTATATGCCTCGCCTGCAGCATCAGCACTTGCACTGCAAGCTTTAAGATTTGCTTCTATAACATTTTCTATATATGTAAAATCTCTGCTCTGCTTGCCATCTCCATTAATCCTTGGAGTTTCGCCAGACATGAGTTGCTTGATAAATTTCGGAATCACTGCAGCGTATGCTCCATCAGGATTTTGCCTTCTCCCAAAAACATTAAAATATCTCAACCCGTATGTATCAAGGCCATAATGTCTGGTATATTGTTTAGCCCACTCCTCATCTGCTCTTTTTGAAACAGCGTAAGGAGATAGCAAATTGCCTTCCACGCCCTCTCTTTTAGGCAGATTCGCCTCATCTCCATACACACTAGAACTACTGGCATACACAAATTTCTTAACATTGCTACGTCTAGAAGCCTCTAGCATATTAACCGTCCCAGAAATATTATTTGCGCAATAAAACACAGGCATCTCAATACTTCTAGGAACCGATCCCCATGCCGCTTGATGTAGAACATAATCAACCCCATTGCAGGCATTTATACATGTGTTTAAGTCCTTGATATCACCTTTTATAAATTCATAATTCGGGTTATTTGCAAACTCATCTACATTTTCCTGTTTGCCAGTAGATAAATCATCAAGGCATCTTACTCTATGTCCCATGGACAGAAGCGCTTCACATAAATTCGAACCTATAAAGCCCGCTCCACCGGTCACCAAAAATACACTATTCTCAGGAAAGCATAAATCTTTATATCCCATTACAATCTCCAGTACAAATATCCTTTTTCTTCGTATTCAGATCTGTCCAAAATGCCTTTAACATCCAGCAAAACCTTTTTTCCTCTAGAATACATTGTTTCTAGTGCATTAGATTGCATTTCTTTATATTCCTTATGTGCCACAGCCAATATAACTGCACCGACATCTTTTATCGAACTCATGTCTGTAAACTCGACACCATATAACCTTGCAGCCTCATCTCTATCAGCTTGAGGATCCGCAACAATTGCGCTCACTCCATATTCTCTTAATTCATTTACTATATCTATAACTTTTGTATTTCTAGTGTCGGGACAATTCTCTTTAAACGTAAAACCGAGTATAGCAACCTTGTTTCCCTTTATTGGTCTATCCGCAGAAATTAACTGTTTTACACAATTTTCAGCGATATACTTGCCCATATCATCGTTTATCCTTCGACCGGATAATATAATTTGGCTATGATATCCCAATTGCTCTGCTTTATATGTTAAATAATATGGATCTACACCAATGCAATGCCCTCCAACCAATCCCGGAGAAAACTTAAGGAAATTCCATTTAGTCCCAGCTGCATTTAATACACTTTGAGTATCAATTCCCATCTTATTAAATATAATGGAAAGTTCATTCATGAATGCAATGTTTATATCTCTTTGCGAATTCTCAATCACCTTAGCAGCTTCTGCAACTTTGATAGAATTTGCTCTATATACTCCCGCCTTAACCACCAGTCCGTATACCTGCGCTATAGTATCAAGAGTTTGATCATCCATGCCAGAAACTATTTTAGTAATAGTCTCCAGTCTATGAACCTTATCACCAGGATTAATTCTCTCAGGACTATATCCAACCTTGAAATCGCTTCCGCATTTCAATCCGGATTGTTTTTCCAGTATCGGGACACATATGTCTTCGGTTACGCCGGGGTAGACAGTGGATTCAAATACAACAATACTACCTTTTTCAAGATTTCTTCCAAGCACTTCGCATGCGCCTTCTACAGGCGATAAATCAGGAGTATGATCATCATTAACTGGAGTGGGCACAGCCACTATATGAAAACGTGCTTTTCTCAAATGTGCCGGATCCGCTGTAAAAAATACATCACATGATTTAATTCCATCATCACCAACTTCTAATGTAGGATCCACCCCAGATTTATATAAATTAATTTTCGATTCATTAACATCAAATCCAACAACATTAACATATTTAGAGAACGCAACCGCAATAGGCATTCCTACATAGCCCAATCCGACAACACTTAACGATGCTTTTTTCTCAAGTAATTCATCAATACATATCATACCTATATATCACTCCTTATATCTTTTCTTTAACTAATTTGATTCCTTAGAAATACTAGAGTAGAATTGTTGTCGAACCTCACGCAAATGTCCATACTCGAATTCTAATGACTCCGTATAATTACGAAGCGAAGTAGTATTATATTTATCTATATCATCTATTAATTCTTTTATTCTCGATGACAACAATTCAACATCTTTTGGATTGCATAGCCAATGATCTTCCAATAATTCATGCATGCATGGAATATCCGAAGAAACACAAGGCAAAGAGTTTGCCATTGCTTCAATCACTGTACGTGGGAGTCCCTCCGATAAGGTTGGAAACAACATAATATCTGCACATTTCAGTTCATTCATCAGATCTTCTTTATGACTTATATGTCCTGTGAATCGTATGAATTCTCCCAGCCCTAAATCCGCAGCTCTTTTTATGTAGTACTCCTTAAGTCTTCCACCGCCCACAACGACGCCTGTTGCATTATATCCACTATTTCGAAGATTCAATAACACTCCAAGAAATTCCTCATTGCCCTTTATATCAATAGCTAATGTCGAGACATGAATAAGAGTATACATCTCTTTGCGTTTTTTCAGAGGTTCTCTTTTATAGTATAAACATTCGGGAATATCAATGGAGGAATAACTTGCAGTTATTCCATCTGTAGGATACTCATTTTGAAGGACTTTTTTTGTGACATATGAAACCCCAGTAGCTTTTTTCGCATAATATTTTGTCTGTATATTCAAAACACCGTATAAAATTGAATGTATAACATCGATATGGTAATAAAAATCATCAGAATAATTTGCACATATCTCCATTCCGTATGGATTGGTTTTATTAGTCCATTGTTTCAAAAACATATAACCTATAGGACTGGGGCTCCTCATAATAGCCACAGCTTTTCCGGATAATTCCGAGCTATATTTTTTTATGGCTCGCTTAATTGCAAAATAATATTTTAAATATTCCTTAGGCCCTCTATAATCAGGCAATGGCAAAAAAACAACATCTTCACAATCAGATAACACCCATTCGCTTAAATTCTCATTATCATACTGCTTTATTCGTGCTATAACGTACAATTTATTAAATGCAGACAAATACTTACTCCAAAACAAAGAGTCCATTAAACTTTCTGCATAAATATGCCCATCTATATTTAAAAAATGGGTTTCAACATTTATAATTGCTACATCACGTTTATTCATGCCCGCACATTTTTGATTCTTACTTATAAGCTCAACTCAATCTAAAAGGAAGATAAGTAACTACTATATCCGATACTGTCTTTATTATGGCATCCTCATCTTCTTCGTAACTGATATTTAAGAGTTTACACATGTCATTCATAAAAACATCATAGTCAAATGATATAGGCATTCCAATGTGTATTTGATGATTGGAGGTGGTTTTAAGGCCTTCCTCAGCCATAAGTTTCTCTTCGTAAAGCTTCTCACCCGGACGCAATCCGGTATACTCTATCTTAATATCAACGTCAGGCTTAAACCCAGAAAGTTTAATCAGGTTTCTTGCCAAGGTATCGATCTTAACCGGCGATCCCATATCCAGCACAAATATCTCACTTCCATCTCCCATGACACCCGCTTGAAGAACAAGGCTTACAGCTTCGGGAATAGTCATGAAGTACCTTACTATGTCAGGATGTGTCACAGTGACAGGTCCGCCCGCAGCTATCTGCTTCCTAAAGAGAGGAACGACCGATCCGTTACTTCCGAGGACATTGCCAAAACGTACCGCAACATACTGGGTATTGGCACGAAAATCATCAGGAAGAGCATTCTCTGCAGATGCATTCACACACATATGAGCAGAAAGCTTCACCAGGTCATTCTCCCTGTGATGCTTGATCATATAGTCGAAGGTCTGAATAATCATTTCGCAAAGGCGCTTACTTGCTCCCATGATATTTGTAGGATTAACCGCCTTGTCAGTACTGATAAGAATGAATCTCTCACAGCCATTTTTCATAGCCGCATAAGCGGTCTTATAAGTACCTATTGCATTATTCTTGATAGCCTCACAAGGGCTGTCCTCCATAAGAGGTACATGCTTGTGCGCTGCGGCATGATACACAACCTGCGGCTTATACTTAGAGAACACAGCCTGTAATCTTCCGCTGTCTCTGACAGATCCGATAAGAACTTCAAGATCAAGTTCAGGATACTTCTTCTTCAGTTCATTCTGGATATCATATGCATTATTCTCATAGATATCGAATATGATAAGTTTCTTCGGCGAGTGTCCGGCTATCTGTCTGCAAAGCTCACTTCCGATAGAACCGCCACCACCAGTAACCATTACAGTTTTGTTATGCAGAAATTCGAATACTGGTTCCAGATCGAGCTTAACTTGCTCTCTTCCGAGGAGATCCTCAATCGCAACATCTCTCATATCCTTAATGGAGACTTCTCCGCTGGCAAGCTGATACATTCCGGGAAGATTCTTAAGTTCACAATTGGTTTCCTTACAAATGTTCAGGATATCTCGTCTGTTTTCCGCAGAAGCAGTAGGTATGGCTATATAAATTTTCTTGATCTCAAATTTCTCTACATTGGCAAGGATGTCATCCCTTCCGCCCACAACAGGAATACCTTCTACAAATCTATTCCACTTGTTGGGATTATCATCTATGATGCAACAGACTTTTTCGTGAATCTCGGAAGAATTCCTGATTTCCCTCAGAATCATCTGTCCGGCATTCCCAGCTCCTATAAGCATGCAATTTATTCCAGCGACGTCGCTTTTAATATTTCGGCTTCTAAGGAGAAGTACAAATCTATAAGAGAATCTGATTCCGACTACAAAACCAAACTGAAGAACTGCTCCGATGAAATAATATGTTATCGGCATTCTCTGAACGAAAACAGTAATGCCGATTATCTGAATGAGCGTTGTTACAACGGAGGATAGGATGCACCTTAACAGTTCATCATAACTGGCAAAGCGCCAGATACTGTTATAGAGCCTAAGTCTCCAGAAAACCATCAGACAGAGAATGGTATAAAAAGGTGCGAACTTACAGAACGAAAACAGATATAACTCAGGAATCTTAGAAAAATTGGTATCAAACCTAAGCCACAGAGCCAGAAAATACGACAAATTTATTACAAATATATCGTAGACTGCAAGATAAAAAGCAATAACCTTCCAGTGATCTATTTTTTTCTTTTCAGAAACCGCCATAAAACCCTTATTCCTTGCATAGAAAAAGATACTCAATATCCGATATATTATATCACATATTGAGTATCTTTTCCTAAATATATTGTATTTAGACAACGTATGTTATTTATTTAATCTCCGTCATTCCTTCTTTTCCATGCTTCCCGTACCGCCTTCAACCACTCCGTCGCTTTTGGCAACAGAGATAAAAGTTCCAAAGAAGCACTTGCAGTCGAATAGGAATGCCATAAATCCGCTTTTTTGAAGCTTTTCGGCATAGATTCCGTCCAAAGAAGCTTTTACAGGAATCTCAAGCTCATCTCGACCGTTTATCTGAGCCCACCCGGTAAGTCCAGGCTTGATGTCATTGGCTCCGTACTTATCACGCTCCGCAATCAGAAGATCCTGATTCCAGAGAGCCGGGCGGGGGCCTATTATGCTCATATTTCCAACGAAGATATCAGCAATCTGAGGAAGCTCATCCAGGCTTGATTTCCTAAGGCATCTGCCGACTTTGGTGATATACTGCTCGGGATTTTCAAGCATATGGGTAGGGACATCGTGGGGTGTGGACATCTTCATGGATCTGAACTTATGAAGTTTGAAGAATCTCTTATTTCGTCCTACTCTGTTCTGAGCGAAGAAAACCGGACCGGGATCATCAATCTCTATTGCTATGATGATGATAAGAAATACGGGAGATAAGATGATCAGGCCAAGCAGAGAGACTATAATGTCAATGAGTCTCTTAAAGACAAGCTCATAAATCCCGGATTTATGGTCGGCATCGCCGACAGCTTGCAGATGTCCTTTTACGCCGTCAGCGTTTTCCTTTTCATTCTCATCAGGGACAAATATTACCTTTTTGCCCTCCATAGGATTTTTCATCTTTCAGTCCTTTCGATGGAAGTCTTCAGATCCGCAACTCTGTAATCAAAATCACATTCGGACATTGCCATATCATAGGTTAGATTACCGAATGCTTTATTGGCCAGATTACGGGTTTTTCCAGGAATGATTGAGGCAAGTTTTACAGCAGGATTGAAGATGCCGCTTACAAGAATTTTATGATTCTTGGCTTCAGCGATCATCTTGACTATTTCGCTCGTCCGGCTGTACTCAGCGTTCTGGGGCCAGTATATTCCGCCTTTGTTATTTATCATAACCTGACAGAGAAACTCACACAGGTTTTCAATATAGAGCATGGAGCGCTCATTTTTTACATTAGGGAAAACAGGGAGCTTACTCGCCATTTTTGACAGTACCGGATAGTTACCTTTACTGCCTTTTCCGTAGATCATAGGCGGCCTAAGAACCGTCACGTTAAATGATTCATCAGATAATTCACGTACACCTTTATCAGCCTGCCACTTACTGTCGCCATAGAAATTGGCAGGAGAAGGTTCGGTGTCATTGGTTATAAGTTTAGATTCACCATAAGGAGCAGAATCCCCATAGATGATTGCGGAAGACATAAATACAAACTGCTTAACACCATCTTCCTTGGCTTTTTTAGCAGTTTCGATGGCAAGTTCGGTATTTACGGCATAATACTTAGCTTTAATCTCATCCGTAACATTACCCACATCGGCATGGGCGATTCCGGCAACGTGAAATACTGCTTCATAAGCAGAGAAATCCTTCCCACGCCAGCTTCCATCGATCATATCGACGGTATCTACCGCAAGCTTGTCGGAATAATGCTCATATGCGTATTTTTCGAAACAGGTGCCAATATAAGAATTGGCACCTGTGATGAGTATGTTTTTCATCCTATGGTTTTTTGTCCCTTAATTATCAAAACGCATACTCCTTCATGGAGATGGTTTGATTCTCATCGACCTCGATGGTTGGAGCATAAAGCTTCCTCCATTTGTAGATTGTTTGCTCGACTAAGCCATATTCATTTGCGAGCTCTGTAACTGATTTGCCAGATAGGTACAGATCAATGATTTGTCGTTTGAACTCTTCATAGTATCGGGTACCATTGTGGGCCATGTGAAACACATCCTTTCTTAAACAGGATTTTAATGTGTCGCACTTTTCGTGTCCACTAAATCATACTAACAGCATTGCCTGGCATCATATAACTAATGGATTAATAAACATGTCTAACTGTCTATTCCTAAGCCTCGCTTCAACGTCCTTAGGTGCCATCAATGTTTCCATATACTTTCTTGCCACCTCATCAGTAAAGTCTGAACGCTTGGAATACCTTATTTGTTGAGACCTATCTTGTTTAGCTTCTTTCATTTTGAAAATAGATCCATCACTTATTCTTGCCACGAGTGATTCCTCTGCTGCTTTAACAGCATGCATCCCAACCATAAATGTGTCCTCATACTCAGGCTTTGGCAACGCATGATACAAAACATTTCCTGTATCTAACCCTTTGTCTAAGTAATGGATTGTTGCCCCTATCATCTCCGGATGGCCATCAAAAGCTGCCCAAAAATTTGTTGCACTCCCCCTAAAATATGGACTAACACCCATATGAATATTTAAGGTGCTCTTCGTTGCCAAAAAGTCCATCAATGGTCCTCTAATATAGCTTGCACCCATAACAACATACACGTCGGAATTCAACGCAGGTTCGAGAATAGAGAGATTAAGCTTGCTCAAGTCTCCATTTTCGACCGGTAATTGATAAACATTTGATGGCAAAAACTTAATATCGCCAAAAAAGTGTTTTTCGGCCTCTATGACATGTCTAAAGTACTCCTTCATCACATCGGAATAATACATATAATTTGGCGATTCGCCTGGAAACACTGTACGGCATTCTTGAACAGCATACAAACTGTCACAAATTCCTGAAAGTTTATCAATAAGACTATTATGTCTCTCTTGATTACCGGTAAAAACCGTTATTTTCATCAGTTAATCTCCTTTAATATGGTTGCACAATCAATTCTTGGTATTTTCATAACATCTTCTTTGTTTTCCATACGAGCAGTAAATGCTAAATCAACCCCTATGCTTTTCAATACTTCAATTGCTTCATCGTCATACTCGCTACAGGGGTATGAAGCAACATATGGCTTTGTCCCAATTATATCTCCAAGAATTGTTTGATTAGTTAAATATTCCTCCAACTTTTTTTTCTTTGAAAGAGTATTCATAGTTGTTGGATGTGAATGCGAGTGTAAGCCAACTAAATTCCCTTCTTCAGACAAAACTGTTATTTTTTCTTTGTTTAACCACAACCCTGCACATCTCTCATCTACGTCAAAGTCCGAATCTTTTAATAACTCACTCATTATTATTTCATACTGATTTTCCCCCAAAACTCTATCCCTCATAAAGCGAAAGCGGCGATCGTTTTCAGTATAAAACCCCCTGTTCTTGTAACTTAACGCCTCATCCGAATTCCACGCCGATATCCAGTCTATTCTTTTTGTTTGCAATATTTTTTTATAGAACTGTGAATAAAAATCTTCAATAGAATTAAAGCATTCATTTCTAAATATCCTATATACCTCAAGCAGTTCATATTTTCCCGTAAACGGAAGGGTATATACAAACCAAAAAGCAGTTAGCCCTCTATTTCTTAATATTGGCTGAGCAACTTCGAACGCACAAGATAGTCCATCGTCAAACGTAATGCACACATCATTGTTACCTATGCTACCATTTTTGTACTTTTGGTAGAATTCATGTGCTGGTAAAAGATTATGTCGCGAAGAATAATAATCTAGTATTCTCTCAAACTCTTCAGCATTTAGCGCTCCTTGAGTTTTTCTCGAACAGTTCTCCCCCCCAAAAAAGTAGTGAAATACAATCCCATGAGCAAAACTATTTCCCATGCTTACCGCAAGCCTCCCGGTGGTCTTAAGTCAATAAAGTGGACACCGAAAGTGCGACTTTACGCCGCACCTTCTGCATGAACTGCAGCCGGTGTCTTATAGCCTAGGCTACTATGAGTTCTCTGGCGGTTATACCAGGACTCGATATATTCAAAGATGCTGTTATAAGCTTCTTTTGAATCTTTGTAAATACGCCGGTAGATTTCTTCTTTCTTTATCAAAGAATGGAAGAAATATTCTAACAAAATGCACGCTTATAAAAGCGTTCCCATTTGAAAACCAACAAATGCAAATTATACCGAATACGCGTCATCTCGTCGACGGCCAGGGTCAGAAGGATTATCTGATAAGACAGCTGGCATTGCGAAGGCTTCATAAAACTTGCAATCAGGATAACTGAAAGGATAAGAATGAATAATCCTTCCGTCATTCCTCCTAAACAAGCTCTTAAAATGTTATTTTTCTCAGATTTTGACACATTCTGTTACGGGTATCTATCAGCTCATCAGTTTCTTTAGTATCTCGGTTACGGCTACGGGATCTGCTTTACCTTTCAGTTCTCTCATGGACTGGCCGACAAGGAATCCGATGGCTTTTTCCTTTCCGGACTTGTAGTCACTTACGGACTGGGGATTAGCTTCGATCACACGCTTAGTAACCTCGAGAAGAAGGTCTTCGTTATTCTCGGTCTTAAGACCCTTCTCTTCTACGTACTTCTTCGGATCGACGTCTTCGAAGAAGATCTTTTCAAACACTTCCTTTGCGACGGTCGAATTGATCTCCTTACTGTCGGTCATCTTGATAAGGTCTGCAAGATGGCTTGCGGAAAACGAGATATCCTCGGGATCCATCTCCTTTTCCTTGAGGAGCTTAAGGGTCTCGCCCATGATCCAGTTGGATACCTTCTTGGGTTGTGCTCCGAGTGCAACGGTCTCTTCGAAGAGATCAGCAAGGTGCTTGGAGTTGGTGATGATATTAATATCGTATTCGGGAATGTCGAACTCTTCCTTGTAACGCTTCTTCTTTTCCAGGCGCATCTCGGGCTGCTTTGCACGGATGGATTCGATCAGTTCATCGCTTACGCTGATAGGAACAAGATCTGGATCGGGGAAGTATCTGTAGTCCTGAGCATCCTCCTTGGATCTCATTGCATATGAGCATTCCTTGGCATCATCCCAGCGTCTGGTTTCCTGGACAACACTCTCACCGCTCTCGAGCAGGTCGATCTGTCTCTCGGATTCACCCTTGATCGCATGCATGATGGAATGGAACGAATTCAGGTTCTTCATCTCGGTTCTGGTACCGAACTTTTCAGAGCCGACCTCCCTTACGGAAAGGTTGACATCGGCACGCATCGAGCCTTCGTTGAGCTTACAGTCCGATGCTCCGAGATACTGGATGGTATTACGGAGAGTTTCGAGGTAAGCGATAACCTCCTCGGCACTTCTCATATCGGGCTCGGATACGATTTCTATAAGGGGAACTCCGGAGCGGTTGTAATCTACAAGGCTGGCATCGTACCAGTCATCATGGATAAGCTTTCCGGCATCCTCTTCCATATGGATCTCATGGATCCTTACACTCTTGATGCCGTTCTCGGTCTCGATATCAACACGACCGTTTCTGCAGATGGGCAGATAGAGCTGGCTGATCTGGTAATTCTGAGGGTTGTCGGGATAGAAATAATTCTTTCTGTCGAACTTACAGTTCTTGGTGATCTCGCAGTTTGTTGCAAGGCCTACCGCAATGGCATACTCAAGCACCTGCTTATTGAGTACGGGAAGAGATCCGGGCATTCCGGTACATACGGGGCAGGTATGGGTATTGGGTTCACCGCCGAACGCGGTAGAACATCCGCAGAATATCTTAGTCTTGGTCGCAAGCTCTACATGAACCTCAAGGCCTATGACCATTTCATACTGTTTGCTCATTATTCAATTCCTCCTTTCGGAGTGGGAAATTCGCCTCTCATCTGCTCATATGCATAAGCAAGGCGTACTATGCGATCATCCTTGAAACAGTCGCCGATAAGCTGAACGCCGATGGGAAGTCCCTTAGAATCCGTTCCGCAGGGAACGCTGATTCCGGGAAGTCCCGCAAGGTTAACTGAGATCGTATAGATATCTCCAAGATACATCTTGATGGGATCGGACAGGCTGTCTCCAAGCTTAGGTGCGGTTGTGGGAGCAACGGGTCCAAGAATAGCATCGTAGCGAGCGAAAGCATCATCAAACGCTTTCTTGATAAGTGCCTTTACGCGGAGTGCTTTCAGATAATATGCATCATAATATCCCGAGCTGAGGACGAACGATCCGAGCATAATACGGCGCTTGACTTCGGGACCAAAGCCTTCTGATCTGGTCTTCTTATACATCTCGTGAAGTCCCGCGAATTCCTTGGTACGGTATCCGTACTTTATTCCGTCGAATCTTTCGAGATTGGAGCTTGCCTCAGCTGCTGCGATCGTGTAGTAGGTAGGGATTGCATAGTCAACGAGGCTGAGATCGAATTCTTCTACGATTGCGCCTGCGCTTTCAAGCTTCTTTGCCACTTCCTTTACTGCGGATGCAACCTCGGGATCGAGTCCTTCTCCGAAATAATCCCTAGGAACACCGATCTTCATTCCCTTAACATCTCCGTCAAGGGCATTCTTGAGTGCGGTTATATCGTAATCTACGGAAGTGGAATCCTTCTCATCGTGCGCGATGATCTCACTGAGTACAGCTACGCAATCGGATACATTCTTCGCTAGAGGTCCGATCTGGTCGAGTGATGAACCGTATGCGATAAGACCGTATCTTGAAACGGTACCGTAGGTGGGCTTAATTCCTACAATTCCGCAATAGGATGCGGGCTGGCGGATGGATCCGCCGGTATCGGACCCGAGTGCAAAGAAGCACTCATCCGCAGCAACAGCCGCAGCTGAACCTCCCGATGAACCACCGGGTACATGTCCTGTATTCCAAGGATTCTTTGTAGGACCAAATGCGGATGTTTCCGAGGTGGAACCCATCGCAAATTCGTCCATGTTCGTCTTACCGATGATAACGGCTCCGGCTTTTTCAAGTCTCTCTACAGCCGTTGATGAATATGTAGGAACAAAGTTTCCGAGTATCCTTGAAGAGCAGGTGGTAAGAAGTCCCTTGGTGCACATATTGTCCTTGATGGCAACGGGCACACCCGCAAGAGGAGATGTGAGTTCCTTATCTGCGATCTTCTTCTGGATATAGTCTGCATTGCGGAGAGCATTCTCCGCATCGAGTGTTACATATGAATGTACGTCTGCTTCACGCTCTTCGATCTGTGCGAGGGTTGCTTCAACAGCTTCCCTTACGCCGACCTCCGTTAAGCTTATGGCTTTTCCAAGTTCCAATGCTGTCATGGACAGTATTTCATTTTTTAACTTGCTCAAATCATTTCTCCTTTCCGTAACTTCATCAGAAAGTTTTGGGCACGACAAACATACCGTCTTTTTCTTCGGGTGCATTCTTCAGGATATTCTCCCTGTCGTCTCCGTTTGTGACTTCGTCCTCACGGAATACATTCTGCACCTTGAAAGCATGCGACATGGGCTCGACATTCGAGGTATCGAGTTCGCCGAGCTTGTCGATGTAATCCAGCATTTTTCCCATGTCGGTCTTGGCCTGCTCCGCTTCCTCTTCGGTGAGATTCAGCTTTGCAAGAATGCCGACATATTCAATTGTTGCATCGTCGATGATATTCTTCATATTTTCAGTCCCTGATCTTGATGTGAACTTCTCTTAACTGCTGCTCCGTGATCTCGTTAGGCGCACCGCACATAAGATCCTGTGCCGTTCCGCTCATAGGGAATGCGATTACTTCACGGATGTTTTCCTCGTTACACAGAAGCATGATCATTCTGTCTACGCCGGGAGCCATTCCTGCGTGAGGGGGGGCTCCGAACTGGAATGCGTGATAGAGCGCTCCGAACTTATTCTTGAGAGTCTCCTCATCGTATCCTGCGATCTCGAATGCCTTGACCATGATCTCCATATCGTGGTTTCTTACAGCACCGGATGAGAGCTCGATACCGTTACATACGATGTCATACTGGTAAGCAAGGATGTCGAGAGGGTTCTTGTTGTTAAGTGCATCAAGTCCGCCCTGGGGCATTGAGAAAGGATTGTGTGTAAATCCGATCTGATGTGACTCGGGATCTTCTTCGAACATCGGGAAATCATTTACATAGCAGAAGCGGTATGCGTTCTTTTCAATGAGGTCGAGCTTTTCACCGAGTTCGTTACGGATGTGGCCCGCATAGTAGTTGGCCTTGTCTTCCTTATCTGCGATGAAGAATACGGTGTCGCCGACGCCTGCTTCCATGAGCTCTGCAAATTCCTTCTTGTACTCTTCGGGAATGAACTTATCGATGGGTCCCTTGTAGCTCATATCTTCCATAACTTCGAGATATCCTAAGCCGCCCATACCCATATCGGTCGCGAACTTAAGGAGCTTTTCGTGGAAGCCCTTGGAAAGATCTGCATGAACCTTGATGGCTCTTACGGTTCTTCCGATGAAGGGCTTGAAGGTGCACTTCTGGAAGAAATCGGTAAGGTCACGGATCCTTAAGGGGTTGCGGAGATCGGGCTTGTCGCTACCAAACTCGAGCATTGCCTGCTTGTAGCTGATGATAGGGTAAGGAGCCTGTGTTACGCTGTAACCTTCGGGAGCAAATTTCTCGAAGGTTGCGGAAAGAACTTCTTCACCTACCCTGAACACATCCTCCTGGGTTGCAAAGCTCATCTCGAAATCGAGCTGATAGAACTCTCCGGGAGATCTGTCTGCTCTTGCATCCTCATCCCTGAAGCAGGGTGCGATCTGGAAGTACTTATCGAATCCTGACACCATCAAGAGCTGCTTATACTGCTGGGGTGCCTGGGGAAGTGCATAGAATTTTCCCTTGTACTTTCTCGAAGGAACAACATAGTCACGTGCACCTTCGGGTGATGATGCGCAGAGGATGGGAGTCTGGATCTCGACGAATCCCATTTCGGTCATCTTCTCACGAAGGTATGCAATGACCTTGGATCTGAAAAGGATCGTATCCTTGACCTTCTGGTTACGGAGATCGAGATATCTGTACTTAAGGCGGAGGTCCTCCCTTGTTTCCTTGGAAGTCATAACCTCAAAGGGAAGTGTCTGGTATACCTTTCCGAGTACGGTGATCACATCCGCATTGAGTTCGACGGTTCCCGAAGGAATCTTGGGGTTGTAGGTCTCCTCGTCTCTCTTTTCAATAATGCCTTCAACGGAGATGCACATCTCCTTGCTGATTCCGTCAAGGAGTCCTTCTTTTCTGAGGACGACCTGTACGACTCCGTACATATCCCTAAGGTCGATGAAGGAGACTCCGCCGTGGTCGCGGATATTCTCGACCCAGCCGGCGAGCTTTATCTTCTCACCGATGTTCTGCTCTCCGATATTTGACATATCCATATCTCTGTAACAGTTCTTCATAGCATTTCCTTTCTGTACTGTTTGTTACGATTGCCATATGTGTTTGCTTTGTATTTTCTTATGAAAGAAAAAACGGAGTGCCGCAATAGCACTCCGGGACGAATAACTAACTTATCCGCGATACCACCCTTATTGACAACAGTCCGCTGCTGTCCACTCTTTAACACTTAACGCGTGTACACGGGATGCCCTAACATATCAGCATATGCTCAGACAACCAACTCCGGAGCGTTCCCTTGATCCTCTACTTACAAACCGCGCTTCCAGTCCACGACGCAATCTCCCTGGTGCTTTCCTTGATCAGAGTCTCCTTCACAGTTTTTAGCAATTACAGATTATATCAGAAGATTTATTTACAGGTCAATCTTTCTTTATTATATGTGTTTACGTATTATGGGCAGAGTTAACTGCCGGAATAATGCTGCCAGGACTATTTTTCTGCAGGTTTTTCACCATTTATCGGTGTTGACATAAAGTCATCAAACTCATCTCCCTGTTTTCCGAGGAAACATCCGAGTACCGCCTTGGCATAAGCCGCTTCGAGAGTTATGCCTTTTAAAGGGATTGCGCCTCTGAAAATGGCATTTGCAGTAGTACTGTATGCGGCCGCATCCTTATCGCATGGAGCGAGGAAAACGGGGATTCCTTTTTTGGAGCATTCTTCAAGCAGATACAGGATTGAATACCTGCGATCCTTTTCAATGATCTCATCCAGACAGTAGTGTTTCTCTTCTTTCTTGTCCACCGCCTTACCGTAAATATGTCTTCCGATGCAGACGCTTTCGGAATGGTATGTGCCGTGGATAACAATTCTTTTTCCTTCGAGATTTATTTCGGAATAATCGAGTCCGGTGTGCGGACGGATCAGGCAGACGGATGCACTGTCTTCAGATACCTCCGGGTAATTATCGGGGCCTGATTCAGAACCGCATTTTTCATTAAAGCAGATGCAATCGTCAAGCCTGGCGTTACCCGCATCGGGAACTGTCATCTCATCCCTGCTGTGGAAGTTATTGCTTCCGTTCGGACACTGGAGCAGGTGGGATCCGTAATGTACGAGAAGGTCTCCGGGTTCATGCTTTCCGTTCTGCTCATTCTTCTCATTGCGGTAGACAGCATAAACATTAGGAGCTATGCCGTTCATGATAAGTTCCACCGCAGCACGGAAATTCGCATGTCCGTTGGTCATCTTATTATTCAGTGAAAGCTGGGCGGAAACCATCATTACGGGGATATTTATTCCCGCAAGAGCCATGGAAAGAAATGATGAAGTAAATGCAAGGGTATCTGTTCCGTGCAATACGATCACGCCGCGATAGTTTTTCGGAAGGATATCTTTCTTGAATTTCTGCAGGATCTCAAGCCAGACATCGGTAGTCATATTTTCACTCAGGATGTCCGTATCGAGACTGACTGTTTCGAAGTCTGTTTTATCTCTGAAAGGTGAAGCGGATTCCTTCCGGTAGTGATCAATCAGTATCAGACTTGTACTGTCCGCATCCGATACATTTTTACCATTTGAATTAGGGGCGGAACAGATCGTTCCGCCCATAAGTAATACGCAGATTTTTTCTTTTGCGCATGAATCAGTCATAAGAGATCAGTTATTGTCACTTTCAGAGTTCGGGAATGCCTTCTTGAGTGCTGCCCAGATAACAAGCGCATAACCGAGTCCGATGAGTGCGGTGACGAGCTGTGTTACCGAGTAAGTAAGCTGAAGCTTGGGAAGCATGGGCTGCATTGCTTCGGGAAGGGTTACGGTAGCAAGCACTCCGTATGAAATGGTAAGTGCCATGAATGCACCCTTTGCAACACTTCCTACGATACCGCCTGCGATGAACTTGATGAGATCCTTTTTCTTTCTTACGAAGAGCCAGAAGACTACAACGAGTACAACATTACCTGCCATAACAAGGGGCATGATCGCAGGTACAACCTTCATTACAGGTGCACCGGTGATGAGGAATGCGGTCACGGGTGTAAGGATTGCAATGATGACCGACCAGAAAAGTCCGCAATAAACAACTGCAAGGATGAGGCACGCATTGATGATGGGGCCCGTAATGTAAACGCTGAAGTTCTTGAAGAACTGGCTTACGATGCAGATAGCGAGAAGTGCTGCTGCTGTGGTGATCTTTTTGGTCTTTTCGTTCATTTAGTTTACCTCTTTCTTCGAGTCGGTCTTGGCAATCGGCTCAACTACTTGTTTATATACAACTCTGAAGAAGAATATCGAAAGTGTGCAGGATACGCCTTCCGCAACAAGGAAGGAGAACCATACCGTGCCGACATTATTCGTAAAGTAAGCAAGTGCCCACGCTACGGGAATAAGCACGACGAGCTGTCTGCACACCGATATTATAAGTGAATAGATGCTCTTGGAAAACGCCTGAAACACTGTTCCGAGAGATATTGCGATCGCAGCGAACGGGAAGTGAAGTGCAATGATCCTCATTGCGGGGATACCTATCGCCTTGACCTGATCCTTCGCATTGAAGAGGTCCAGAAGCACTCCGGGAATCGCTTCGAAAATGATCGTTCCGACTGTCATGATGCATACAGCAAGGATAACACCGAAGCGCAAGGCTTCATCAATACGCTCCCTCTTTTTCGCACCGTAATTATATGCAAGCACAGGGATGATACCGTTGTTCATTCCGAAGACAGGCATGAAGAAGAAGCTCTGGAGCCTGAAGTAAACTCCGTATACCGCAACAGCAGTGGTTGAAAATGCATCGAGAATCTTGTTCATGAAGTAGCTCATTACGGAACCGATACTCATCATGAGTATGGAAGGAAGTCCGACGATATATATCCTTCCGATCGCAGAAAAGTCGGGAGTGATGATCTTCTTTAGATTTATATGGATCTCTTTGTTTTTCGTAATGTTGAAGATAAACGCAAGTGTTCCCGCAACGCACTGTCCGATGACCGTTGCATAAGCAGCTCCTGCTGTTCCGAGTGCGGGACAACCGAAATATCCGAAGATCATAATGGGGTCGAGTATGATATTGATGACCGCGCCGGTTGTCTGGGTGATCATCGAATAGAATGTAAGACCCGTAGACTGAAGAAGCCTTTCGAAGGTCATCTGTATGAAGAGACCGAAGGACATCATGGTCACTATCTTAAGATAAGGAGCACCGTATTCTATTACGGCGGCATCGCTTGTCAGATGTGCAAAGAAGGGATCTACGGCAAAGAATCCGACGATGAAGAATACTGCGAAGCTGAAGACACCGAGAAGGATTCCCTGGTTGGCAGCGGCATCGGATTTGTCGAATCTCTTTTCCCCAAGGGAGGTTGAGAGCATCGCATTGATACCGACTCCGGTTCCGGATCCGACTGCGATCATAAGACTCTGAATTGGGAATGCGAGTGTTAGCGCAGCCATCGCAAGCGAATCGGGATCAAGCCTCGATACAAACGCCGAGTCGACGACATTATACAGAGCCTGCACGATCATGGAGATCATCATCGGAAGGGACATCGTGATGATCAGTTTCTTAACGGGCATAACGCCCATTTTGTTTTCTTTTTGTAATGATTCCTGAACTTGTTCAGACATTTGATGATACCGTAGAAGTAACCTTGGGCTTGGTTGATACGACCTGGTTTCTGCCGTGTTCCTTTCCGTAATAAAGATTTTCGTCAGCCTGGGTTACGAGCGACTCGAGTGAATACCCGGGTGCATATGTTGAAACGCCGAGCGTCATAGTAAAGGTGATCCTGTGCTCGCCGTATTCGACAACATTATTTTCAATCCTGGCTCTGATACGCTCCGCAACTGTTGAAGCGACATTTCTGTTTCCTTTGACAAGGAGAAGGAATTCCTCTCCTCCCCATCGGCATACGACATCGCCGTCTCTTACGCAGGTCTTGAGTATATCCGCAACCTGAACAAGAGCAACGTCTCCGCAGTCGTGACCGTAAGTATCGTTGATCCTCTTGAAGAAATCGATGTCACCCATTACAAGACTGAAGAGCGCACCGGTCTTCTTGGCTCCCTCAAGAGCCACATCGAGATGCGTCTCCATGGTACGTCTGTTGTAAAGTCCGGTAAGGGGATCGAGGCTGGCCTCTTCGTCGAGGGTTGTATTCTTTTTCGCGAGGATATCGATGGAATTCTTATATCCGAGAACGAAGAAATGCGACATCCAGATGATCAGCATGGATGCGAAGAATACGTTGAATGTGAAAGCAACCTTTAAGGGTGCGGTTTCAAGTGTGACGATGGGGGTTACGAACTGGTCGGTGATGTATGTCGAAAGAAGGATTGCAAGCGTGACGAACGACCATATCATCGGGGTAAAAACATGCTCACCCTTCTTGTGGTCGGCACCGCCTACGAACATTGAGATGTAATAATAGACCGGGATGATGGATATGACGTACGTGTAGAAACCGGACTCCCATCCGATTATGAACATGGTAATGACCATCTGCAGGACTATCTCGATGAAGGTAAGAAGGTAGCCCCTGAAGATCTTGCCCTCGCGGACCGTGGTGTAACAGTAGGAATAATAAGCGATTACGATAATGTTATAGAGCGCAAGCTGCCAGACACCCATGATGTGATACATGAACATCATGAACACATGGATGATGATAATGGCGATCGAAAGGATCTCAAGGATCTCCTGGGGATTGACTCCGCCGGCACCTGTCACCACTCTTATGAAAGCACTTTCGCGCTTTATCTCTTCCTGCTTTTTAATCTCTTCAGGCTTATCAGCCATCTGAAGCCTCCATCATTACAAGGTTTGCCCCTCATAACCTTCAGAATATTCTATCATATTTCGAGCGGCTTCAACAAGATTGACTCTTTGTCAATAACCGCATTTCATCGAAATATGCGAAATAATCGGGGAAGGTTTTCGAACAACAGCAGGGATTCAGGATGTTGATGCCCGGCTGCATTAATCCAAGAAGCGAAAATGCCATCGCAACCCTGTGATCTCCGAACGAATCGATATCGGCGGGCTTCGGTGTTCCGGGTTCGATCGTGATATCGTCTCCATTTTCTGTCGCTTTTATTCCCGCATTTGTAAGGTTGGTTACTATCGCATTTATACGGTCACATTCCTGATGTCTTATATGAGATATTCCGGTGATGGTCGTGGGTGCTTTTCTGCCGAGGACACTTGCGGCAAGGGTAAGTGCCTGATCGGAAAGGCTTCCCATGTCGACGGTGACGGGGCCTTCTGATTCCAGCGTCTCCTTAAGTATTGCGGGGAAACGGATGTCGCCCTGCATGGAGCTTGCATCAAGACCCTTTACGGTAATGGGCTTATTCAGCATCTGTGACATCGCATAAAAGTAAGCCGCAGCGGATGCATCGGGTTCGATATTGTAATCGGTTGCTATGTAGGTTCCGTGCTTTACGAGATATGAAAGTTCGGTTTGAGTGGCGGTCTCTACTCCGAAGGACTTCATTATGTTTCTCGTGATCTCGACATAACGGAGTCCGTGTGTTCCGTTGATCTTAATATTCAGTTCGGACTTAGTTAACGGGCCCGCGATAAGAAGTGCACTCAGAAACTGTGAGCTCTTTTCGATATCGACGGTGACTTCATTCTTGGAAAATCCATGAGGCTTTAAGGTGAAGGGAAAGAAACCTTCCTCACCTTCGTAAATTACCTCACATCCAAGTTCCTTAAGGGAATCAAGAAGCGGTGCCATCGGACGTTTCTTCATCTGATCCGATGAGTCGAGCCTATACTCTCCTCCGTCTGTAAGTCCCAGGACCGCGGTAAGAAATCTTGCAGCTGTTCCCGCACTTTCCACGTTGAGAGTTGCATTTACATTGGGGATGTTACCGGCACAGCCTTTGACTCTTACGGTCGCTGTTCTGCGGTCGATCTCCGTTTCTATGCCGAGTGCTTCCATGCAGTTCAAGAAGCTTTCGGTATCATCGGAGAACAGTACGCCTTCAAGAACAGATTCACCCTCCGCAAGCATTGCGATGAGAAGAGCTCTGTTAGTAATGCTTTTCGAGCCGGGAACGGTAACTTCCATAGTGCCGTCATCAAGTTTTACGATCTTGCCGGTTTCGGCTTTGATCAGCGGCTTTCTGTCACAGCGGTAAACGGGCGCATCTTTGATGAAATACGTGCTGTCAACAACTTCACCGTCAGTGCAGGTCTCACCATTGATCTCTTTGGCTATGCGGTAGCCCGCATTTTCGTGGAGCTTTATGCTGGCAGCATTTGTGCTGATAACCTTTGCGGTCAGATGCAAAAGTCCGAGCATCTTAAAGCCGACCTCATCACCGAGAAGCTTTACAGCTTCGGTTGCAAGTCCCTGTCCTTCCGGTGCATCTTCGGAAAAGAATACTCCGGTCTCGCCCGTAAGTGTTGCGGGATCTATATGCTGGAGATATACGGAGCCTATGGGGGTGTCTGTTTCTTTCAGGATAACGACATACTGCCAGACCTCGCCCCTATCAACCTTTTCCGAAAGCCATTTGGCATGATCCTCTTCTGTTACAGGCTTGCGGTAATAGAAATTTCTGACGGTTCTGTCGGAATTTCTCCACTTTAAGACCATCGCAGTATCATCTGCGGTAATCGGACGTAAAGATATTCTGTTGCCATTTATTATTTCTGTGTTCATCAATTTCCCGAAACAGGGGACGGTTCCGCTGTTTCTCGTTCACTCTTCTTTTTTGTCTCCGTAGAAGTCGCTCCAGGTTCCCTCGCTTTTACTTTCGATCGAAGGAGTTCCGCGCATTCCGATAACGGGTGAACCCTTGCCCTTCAGATAATCTGCGGTAATTGTGACAGTTCCGATGTTGTCATCCTTAGGAATCTCATACATGATATCGAGCATATAATCTTCTATGATGCTCCTGAGTCCCCTGGCTCCGGTCTTGAGTTCCATCGCTTTATCTGCGATCACTTCAAGTGCATCATCTGCAAATTCAAGCTTTACTTCATCGAGTTCAAGGAGCTTCTGATACTGCTTAAGTATCGCATTCTTGGGCTCTGTCATGATCTTGATGAGCATATCCTTCGTAAGGGTTTGAAGGGTTGTAACGATGGGAAGACGGCCGATAAACTCGGGGATCATTCCGTATTTTCTGATATCCTCGGTGGTCACCTTGGAAAGGATATCGGGGTCATTCTCATAAGAATCCTTGAGTGTTCCTCCGAAACCGATCGAGTTGGTCTTGGACAGTCTCTGCTTGATGATATCGTCAAGTCCGGGGAATGCGCCTCCGCAGATAAAGAGGATGTTCCTGGTGTTGACGGTTGCGAGAGGAACCATCGCACCCTTGCTGGATGCACCGACCGGGACCTCGACCTCGGATCCTTCGAGGAGTTTGAGCATTCCCTGCTGTACACTTTCACCGGATACGTCGCGGTGGTTCGAGCTTTCTTTTTTCGCGATCTTATCTATCTCGTCGATGAATACGATTCCATTCTCAGCTTTTTCGACATCATTGTCGGCTGCCGCAAGAAGTTTCGAAATAACACTTTCGATATCGTCGCCGATATAGCCTGCCTCTGTAAGTGATGTTGCATCTGCAATCGCGAGAGGCACATCGAGGAGCTTGGCAAGTGTGCGGACCATATAAGTCTTTCCGCATCCGGTGGGACCGATGAGAAGGATGTTTGACTTCTCAATCTCAATGGAATCCATCGAATCGGTCGCAACTCTCTTGTAGTGGTTGTAGACCGCAACGGACATGACCTTCTTCGCATGCTCCTGACCAACGACGTACTTATCCAGACTCTCCTTGATCTTGTGGGGAGCGGGAAGATTTTTGATGTCGATCATCGGCTTTGCATTGGGGTCCTTCTTTTTAAGCCTCTGCTTATTGGGGATTCCTCCGAAGCCCTGGAGATTTGCAAGGTTAACAAAGCCGAATCCGGGGAAGGGAGAACCTGCGCCGCCTGCGGAATCCTTGCCGGCATCTGCAGGGTCGGTATTTACTGCATCACCCATAAGTTTGCGGAGCTCTTCTTCGGTCATGACATGGGAGCCGTTCAGCATTCCCTGATAGTCAAACTGGGATACGGTATCCATGGTCTTCTGCATGCAGTCGCTGCATATGGTGATGGAACCGGGAAGCTTGAACATCTTGCCGACCTTGCTCTCGGGCCTGCGGCATACAAAGCACACATCCTCATAGGTATCGGACGAGCCCTTGCCGGCATCACCTGTCTTCGAAGCATCTCCATGACCCTCGGTAAGGTCTGCGGTGTCGGAGGTTGAAGTGTTCTCTTTATTATCTTTGGTTTCTTCACTGAAAGAACCCCCGGATTTTTCCGAGGGTTCGTTATCTTCTGTAAATATTTTATCGTCGTTCATCGGGAAATCCTTTCTTGGTGCAATACATAGTTCATTATAAAGCATGAAAGGCCCGAAAACTATGAATTTTGTATTATTTTACGCATTTTTAGGGATTTTCAGGCACCTTATCGCGTTAAGTACGGCGATAACCATGACACCTACATCGGCAAATATCGCCATCCACATATTTGCGATACCCAGAGCACCGAGTAGCAGGCATAAAACCTTGATCCCGATGGCAAAAATGATGTTCTCGCGTACTATTCTCAGGCACTTTTTCGAGATCTTCATTGCAAGCGCGATCCTAGCGGGATCATCGTCCATAAGAACTATATCCGCACTTTCTATCGCGGCATCCGATCCGAGCGCACCCATTGCGATTCCGATATCCGCCCTTGAAAGAACGGGGGCATCGTTTATTCCGTCGCCTACAAATGCGAGTTTTTCTTTTCCCTTTTTGTCAGCGATGAGCTTCTCGACTTCATCGACCTTGTCGCCGGGAAGGAGTCCCGCACGGTATTCGGATAATCCCAGTTCGTCAGCGATGCTTTCGGCACTCTCCTTACGGTCACCGGTCAGCATTACAAGTCTTCTGATGCCGGATGCCTTGAGAGCTTCGATCGCCTTTTTGGATGTGGGCTTGAGGGAATCGGAGATCAGGATCATGCCGACATATTTTCCGTCACAAGCAACGTGAATGACCGTTCCGGGGAAGTCTACTCCGGATATGGGAGTAAAGCCGATGCTTTCCATGAGAGCGGAATTACCTGCATAGATCTCATTTGAAACGGTCTTTACCCTAACGCCTTTTCCGGGAATGTTTTCATCCGAGGTGATCTCCTCGATGCTGTTAAGACCGCCTTCCTCTGCGAACTTCTTTATCGAAAGAGCGATCGGATGATCGGAATATCTCTCTGCAATCGATGCATAGATCACAAGGTCGTCTGCCGTAAATCCTTCTGCGGGTGACACCTTCGTTACTTCGAAGGTTCCCTTGGTAAGCGTTCCTGTCTTATCAAATGCGATGATGCCGGTTTCGGAAAGTGCCTCAAGATAGTTGGAACCCTTTACAAGAATTCCGTTCGATGATGCGGCACCGATTCCTCCGAAGAAGCTTAAAGGGATCGAGATCACAAGTGCACAGGGACAGCTGATTACGAGAAATGTCAGAGCCCTGATGACCCAGGTTCCCCACATGGGTTCCTTCGACATGATCAGAAGAACTATTGGGGGAAGTAGAGCCAATGCTAGTGCGAGGCAACATACTATCGGAGTGTAGAATCTGGCAAACTTCGAGATGAAGTTCTCTGATTTACTCTTTTTCATCGAAGAATTCTCAACCATGTCGAGGATCTTCGAAACGGTGGATTCGCCGAATTCCCTGGTAGTCTCTATCTTGAGAAGTCCGGTGATATTGACACATCCGCTTATGACTTCGTCACCGGGATTCTTTTCAACCGGCATGCTCTCGCCGGTAAGTGCGGAGGTATCGAGGGATGCGGTTCCTTCCCTGATGATTCCGTCGATGGGGATCTTCTCGCCGGCTTTCACGACTATTATCGTTCCGATGGAAACATCTTCGGGATCAACCTTTTCAAGTTCACCGGATTCATTTTCGATGTTCGCATAATCGGGGCGGATGTCCATGAGGTCGGTGATGTTCTTTCTGCTCTTTCCGACCGCAACCGACTGGAAAAGCTCGCCTATCTGGTAAAAGAGCATTACCGCAACACCTTCAAGAAAGCCGCCTTCCTCGCCTTCGGTAACAAGTCCGAGAATTATCGCACCGACCGTCGCAACCGCCATCAGGAAGCATTCATCGAAGACCTGTCCGTGGGTGATGCCGTGGAAGGCCTTCTTCAGAATGTCGCCTCCGATCACGATGTAGGGGATCATGTAGAGTGCGAACTGAAGCAGCACGGGGACTTCCACGAAATGCAGAAGGATCTGCAATGCGATAAGAAGGATGATGCTGATGATTATTCTGTTGAATACTTTTTTCTGTTTCTTATTCATAAGAAGTTACCCGGGGTGAACGCGAAACAGCGGGACGGTTCCGCTGTTTTCTTGAATTAAGGTGAACAAGGGGACGGTTCCATCGTTCACTTATACATAAATCTCACAGTCCTCTTCAACAGCTTTGCATGCCTTGACGACGTCCTGCATGATAGCGCTGTGGTCCGCATCATCCGCAAATTCAACCTTCATCTTCTGGCTCATAAAACTTACGGTTGCATCAACAACGCCCGCAACCTTTTTGGCTGCTTCTTCCATCTTCTGTGCACATGCAGCGCAATCAACTTCAATTCCGTATGTCTTCTTCATAATTTATCTCCTTTATGATCTGCTTAACGAATGCCGTAACACCGGGCAGTGCAGACAACTTTTGTATGTGCCGGTATTACATATGAATATCTGTTCATATGTTCATTATAACATTGCTTTTTCGAATGTCAACCCCAGCCCCCCTAATTTGCCCGCTTGACCAATTAAATCAGGCAGATTATAATAGTCGTACTATAAAGCGTACTTTTTTTAGTACTTGTGAGGAATCGATGATGATTGTCAAACAAATGGACATTAGGGCAAATATAAAGAAGTATTTTGATCTGGCTTATTCCGGAGAAGCAATCTTCGTTCCACGTATAGATAATAAGAACGTTGTCATCATTTCAGAAGCTGAATACAACCGAATAAGACAGGCTGACAGGCTTAAGACATATGCTGCCTCAATTATTGCACGTTCTTCAGTTGAAAAAGAAGTAATCCCTTATGCATCTGATTTAAAAAGCGACAATTTAAAGAAATTAGAAATCATACGCGGATTAAAACCTAATTGGAACGGAAATGGTGCCAAGACAATACCCGGAAAACTGATTGATAAAGTCAGCAATGTCATTAAAAATCTGTCAATTCAACCTGAAGTTTTTCCAACAGCACAAGGAAAGATCCAATTAGAATTTGACAATTCAAGAAAAGATCACATTGAAATATCGATTGATGAAAGTGATTTCGCAGAATTATTTTGTTCAACCTATGATGGAAAGGAATACACCGACACCATCTCATCTGCTCCAAAAGATATCAACAATACCGTAACGGCATTCTATCGATAATTCGATGTTATGATTTTTGAGATATGCTACACAAAAGGATTTAATGAACGGCAAGATTGACATATCATTACTAAACAATCCACCTGAGCCAGAAGAATTTGAAACTGCGAAGTATTTTGCAAGCTTAGGAAAAGACATAGTTTTTATCCGTCCTAGCTCAATACCGGGACAAAAAAGACCGGATATTGTTATGGATGGGTTGGAATGGGAAATCAAATGTCCAACAGGACGAAGCAGAAGAACTATAGAGAATAATATTGTTGCTGCAGAAAAACAATCTTCATTCATCATTATTAATCTGCGACACATTAATCTTCCGGAACAATACTGTATAGCACAGATTGACAAGCTTTTTAAACATAAACCGCGAATCAAACGCATTCTCGTTATAACCAAGGAATTACAGCTCCTTGAATATCCTAATGAAAAATGATATTTGAATAAACAGTCTATTTTTCCTTGTATCGTTATATTGACATTTTATACTATTCTGCTACTATTAAGTTGTTAAAAGGTTCGACCCGCTGCCGAAGGCGGGGGGCCCAGAACCTTTTACAAATTAAAGATTAAAGCGTTCACATTTATGTGATCGCTTTTTTTCTTTCACAAAAGAAAAATAGAAAAAACACAAAATGAACACAATTAAGTTCTATACTCGGAAACATCAAAAGCAGGTATTGCTTTAGGAGGCATAAATGTACGAAAACAATAATATGAACACAGGCGGACAGCAGTTTTACTCAGCTCCGCAGAATTACGACCCTCAGACGGGTATGCCTATAGGAAGCACTCCGACAGGCAGTGCCGCTTCAGGTAACGGTCCGATGGGCTCCGCTCCGTTAAATGCCGCACCGGTCTATACGGCACCTGTGCAGCAGGCTGAAGTGAAAAAAACCGGAACATTCGGCAAGATAATGATGACTGTATGCATGGGACTTCTTTTTGGCCTGTTTGCAGGTGTTGGTTTCTATGCGGTTAATCTAGTCACTGCAGATCAGACAAAACCAGCCGCCATTCCTGAGCCTGTTATCGAGCAGACCACAGCTCCCCAAAACAGCACAGTTCAGGGAACATATCTCGGTCTCGATCCGGACATACCCACAGAGATAAGAGTGCTGACAACGGAAGAATCGGACATTACCGAAGTGGTCGCAGATGTGATGCCTTCGATGGTATCGATCACCGAATACTATCAGCTCTCCACCACATACTGGGGACAGACATATACCCAGGACAGCGAAGCATCCGGATCGGGCATCATCATAGGTGAAACAGATGACGAGTACATAATCGTTACCAACAATCACGTAATATCAGATGCTGATGATATCGTAGTCACTTTCATCGATGGAACCGAAGTTACCGCATATCTCAAGGGACTCGAGCCTTCAATGGACATAGGCGTGATCTCGGTATTAAAGAGTGATCTTGATGACAGCACCAAGGATGCCATCAGGGTTGCCGAGCTCGGAGACAGCGACGGCCTCGTTCTCGGACAGAACGTCATCGCCATCGGCAACGCACTCGGTTACGGACAGTCGGTAACTACCGGCATCGTTTCTGCACTTAACAGAGAAGTGACCACCTCGGACGGAACCACAAGCACTTACATCCAGACGGATGCCGCGATTAATCCCGGAAATTCCGGCGGTGCGCTTCTCAACATGGCAGGTCAGGTCATCGGCATCAATTCCAACAAGATTGGCGGCTCCGCAGTCGAGGGCATGGGATATGCCATTCCCATCACTTCAGTAAAAGAAATAATAATAGAACTGATGGGCAGGGATACCCTGATCGAAGTTGACGAAGAAAACATAGGATATATCGGTATCTATATGCAGGAAGTCACTCCTCAGATATCGGAATATTACGGAATCCCCGTCGGTATATATGTTTCGGAGGTAGCGGAAGGCGGCGGTGCCGAAGCGGCAGGAATCAAGAACGGCGACATCATAGTCGGATTCCAAGGATTGACCGTCACATCAAATGACAGCCTTACCAGAGTGATGAAATACTATGCGGTTGGTGATGAAGTCGAAGTGACCTTTATGAGAAACGAAGACGGTGAATATGTCGAGCACACCGTAACGGTTACCCTCGGTGAAAAACCCAGAGGATAAATACTTCAATCAAAAAACTGACTCAGAGCATTCAGCTCCGGGTCAGTTTTTTTACTGCATATTTCGTCAGGTATCTCTCAGGAAAATAGAACGCTATTCCTATAACAACACATATAACTATACTCAAAGGATAAAATTTTATATCCCCAATGTGTTCCGTCATGGCAAAGTGAAAATAAACATAATAGAGCATCTGGACAAGATATATATTATAGGACGCTTTACCGGCCATCTCCAGCGGTCTGAATCTCATCTTTCCTTTCGTGACCAGAACAAAAAACAGCGGAGCGGCATACAGGCAGGTAAGAAGCGACGATCTCTGCCAACCGGTAATTATCTTAGCCGAAGGACCGTATCCGGAATATACAAAGAGCCAGATAAATGCTATTCCGACTGCAACAGTAACAATCATAAGTGCTCTGTTCAGAGCAGATTTTTTCGGCTTATACATGGCAGCATAACTTCCGCAGGCAATAATGAACAAATATCTGAAGATCAGATACATATATTCATTACCGCTCATTCCAAAAGCCTGTTTTATCACTTCATATGCCAGATTGATCGCAAATATGATCCAGACACCCGCAAAACCTTTCTTTTTGATTACCCTCCAAATAATGGGAAACACGAAGACAAACTGGATCATTATCGGAAAATAATACGCGCCCGGTCCGTTGAAGCCTCTCAGATAATCAAAAACCAGAGCCAAAAGACCATATTCTTTTATACCGACTGTATAGAATCCGATTATTCTCAGAAAAACCTGGGCAAACACGAAATATAAGGTATACGGTATCACAAGCCTTAATAAACTACTGACGAGACTGTCACGTGAGTAGGCATCTTCAACCGTTGAAAAACCTTTCTTTTCAATAGAAAGTGTTCTCAGATATCCGGACATGAACATAAACCCCGGAACGGTAAAATCCAGAAAAAAAGGAAAAACCGGAGAATCTACAGCCAAATCATCAAAAGGAAAATGCAGCGTAATAATCGCCACAATAAGTATGGCCTTTATTACATCTGCATTTCTATTATAATTCTGATTATTTGCTTCCATTATTCTACGGTAACAGACTTTGCAAGGTTCCTAGGCTTGTCTACATCAAGGCCCTTTGCGACGGATACGTAATAGCCGAGGAGCTGGAGAGGAACAACCGCCAGGGATGCGGCGAAGTGCTCATCAACCTTGGGGATGTATGAAACAAAGTTGCAGGTATCTTCGGTCTTGTAATTGCCTGCCATCGTAAGTCCATAGAGATATGCGCCTCTGGACTTGCACTCGACCATGTTGCTGATGGTCTTTTCGTAGAGGTCGGACTGTGTGAGTGCTCCGACAACAAGAGTTCCGTCCTCGATGAGACTTATGGTTCCGTGCTTGAGCTCACCCGCAGCATACGCCTCGGAGTGGATGTAGCTTATCTCCTTGAGCTTAAGACTTCCCTCGAGAGTTACTGCATAATCGATTCCTCTTCCTATAAAGAAGATATCGTGAGCGTTCGCATACTTTGCGGCAAACCACTGAATTCTTTCCTTGTCGAGAAGGATGTTTCCGATCTTGTCGGGGATGGTCTTCATCTCCTCTATAAGATGAGCATACTTCTCGTCATCTATCTTTCCTTTTACCTTGGCGAATTCTATCGCAAGGCAGTACATTGCGATGAGCTGTGCGGAATATGCCTTTGTCGTCGCAACGGAGATCTCGGGACCTGCCATTGTATAGAATACATTGTCGGCTTCCCTTGCGATGGACGATCCGACTACGTTTACGATTCCGAGTGTGTTGATGCCCTGTGCCTTGGCTTCCCTGAGAGCTGCGAGAGAATCCGCAGTCTCACCTGACTGGCTTATTACGATGACAAGCTGGCCCTCTGTAAGGATGGGCTTTCTGTATCTGAATTCCGAAGCAAGCTCTACTCTTACGGGGATCCTTGCAAGATCCTCCATTACATACTGTCCGACCATTCCCGCATGCCATGCACTTCCGCAGGCAACGATGGTAATTCGGTCTACCTTCTGAATTTCTTCCGTGGTAAGACCGACTGATGAAAGATCGATCTTTCCGTCCTTGCATACGCTTGAAAGAGTATCCTCAACAGCCCTGGGCTGCTCGTGGATCTCCTTTATCATGAAGTGCTCGAAGCCGCCTTTTTCCGCAGCCTCGGCATCCCACTTGATCTCGGTAAGTTCCTTCTCGATGACATCGCCGTCAAGGTTATAGAAGGTAGCCTTTCCGTCTGCGAGACAAGCCATCTCGAGATTTCCGATGTAATAGACCTGTCTTGTGTACTTGAGGATCGCGGGAACATCGGATGCAATGTAGCAGTCACCGTCTGCGATACCGATGATCATGGGACTTTCTTTTCTTGCGGCCCAGATCTCACCGGGACGGTCCTTGAACATGACCTCAAGTGCATATGAACCCCTGACTCTGACCATGGTCTTGGCGATCGCATCAACGGGTCCGATCTTATATTTCTTATAGTAGTAATCGATGAGCTTGATGACTACTTCGGTGTCTGTCTGTGAATAGAACTGGTATCCGTGCTTGGAAAGCTTGTCGCGGAGCTCCTGGTAGTTTTCGATGATTCCGTTGTGGACACCGACAACCTCACTCTCAACCGCACCGGAGCCGGAACGTGAGCAGTTTCCGCTGACATGGGGATGCGCATTTATCTGGCTGGGTTCACCGTGGGTAGCCCATCTGGTGTGGCCTATACCGCAGGTTCCCTTGAGTGCTCTTCCGCCGTCAACCTTCTCGGAAAGCTCCTTGAGTTTTCCTTTTTCCTTAACAACCTCCGCAAGGTTCTCGCCGTCCCTTACGGCAAGTCCCGCAGAGTCATATCCTCTGTATTCAAGCTTGGAAAGACCCTCAAGAAGAATGGGGGCTGCCTGTTTCTTTCCTACATATCCTACAATTCCGCACATGGTTAGTTACTCTCTTTCCTCTTCAGCCAGAATCTTTTGTTGGCCGTAAATTTCATTATAAAGCATTCGGGCAATTTTGCATAATTCCGCCCCAGTTTGAAGCCCGCGAGTTTGAACGCGCACTGGGTGACAAAGCCCGGGATCAGCAGGAATGCGCCCTTTTTCATAAGGAGCTTTATGCTGCCCATGACGAACTTCATTCCCTCCGACTCGGAGCTTACATCCGCGAAAACCTCCGGGTGCATCGCCTGGCTTACGCCGAGGTCGAAATTCCTGCTAAACTGCTGCATCGCGGTATAGTTATGCGCATGGATGACCTTGGCAGTGGCTTCGTATCTTACTCCGTAGCCGAGCTCAAGGAACTTCCTTGCGATGATCATATCTTCGTTGAAAATGGTGCTCTTGATAAATCCGCCCGCTTCCTCGTAGATATCTCTTCTGTATGCACAGCACACATCCGAGCAAAAGAAGGCCTTGATGCCCATCTTCTCTATATCCGACTTATATTTCGTCTTCGAAAGCTCCGAATAATTATGGAGCCTTGCAAGCTTTTCGTAAGGCGAGGACTTGCTTCCCGGCATCTGGCGAGCAAAGACGCACGCAATCGCTCCCGCATGCGAAGCGGGATCGTCTCCGTCTTCTTTTTCCATCTGATTTTTAAGGGGGGTTACGAGCTTTTCGATGAGATCGTCGGAAACCGGGACCGCATCCTGGGTCATCATGACGAAGATGTCACAGGGAGTGTTCCTTACGGCTCTTCTTCTGGTATCGCCGTGATCGTACTCGGAAACCTTTATCTCCATGATTCGGACATCGGGGAATTCCTTTTTTACCTGCTCCACGGTCTCGTCCGGCTCATCACCTGCAGAATGGATGAGGTTGATACCGTGCGGGACAAGAGTCTGACTTTTGAGTCTTTCGATGAGCTTTATTAACTTTTTATCCGGCTTATAGACCGGGATTATAACCTGAATATTCAAAACTTATTTCCTGATATAGTTTTCCGTTTCCGACTCAATATACGCCGAGAAGGCTTTCACATTGTCGCTGGGAACGTAATTTCTGTCGTCAAAGAGGTACTCATGCAGCCAGATGACGTTGTCTTCGAGGGTTGTGGGAACAACACAATCGCCGTAGGCCTTGAGGTTCGCACCCGCCATCAGCTCCATCGAAGGGAAACCTCCGTCACGGACTATCCTGTAATCCTTGACATTAAGGACCATATCGAGAAGTGTCTTCTCGTCAAAGCTTGTATAGGTATAGTTCATAACGTCCGTGAAAATATTGGTAAGCGTTGCAGCATCACGGGTCTGGGCTTCGACAAGTATCGCCTCGAGGACCTCTCTCTGGCGCTCTGTACGCTTAAAATCATTTCCTTCGGTATATCTGATCCTGCAGTAGGAAGCCGCCTGCATTCCGTTGAGGAGCTGGTATCCGGTCTCCCTTACGGGGGTGATGCTGTCTTCGGGCATTCCTATGGCCTGTGCGACGGCAATCTGGTAATTGTTCAGATGGTCGATCTCATTGGATTCGACATTTATCATGATGCCGCCGAGATCGTCGATAACGGTCGCAAGTGCCTTGTAGCTTACGGTCACCCAGTTGGTTATGTTGAGGTCGAGGTTTGCATTGAGCATCGTTACGGCCTGGGTCGCTCCGCCCTTGGCATATGCGGCGTTACATTTATTGTAGCTGTCGTTTCCGAGATTAAGGAAGGTATCCCTGTAAACGGACACGAGCGTAACCTCACCTGTCGCGTTATTGATGCTGGCGATCATTATGGCGTCGCTCCTGTAGCCCTTGAGAAGGTCGCTTCCCTTGGATGAGAGCGCATCAACACCGAAAAAGGCGATATTGGTATAGCCCTCCATCGCACCGCCGTTGGCACTGCGCAGTACAGAATCGGAGATACCGATATCAGAAGGGGACAGGTCCGCAACATCCGCATAGATGGGTCCCTCGTCATCGGTAGTCTGGGTATGCTTCATCACATAGTAGAGCACACCGATCATTCCGATGATGATGAAGACCTCGATGATGAATACGACCATCTTCCTTTTGGTCCTTGCGTCAGCGTTTTTACTTTTCTTTGCTGGTCCCTTGGAACCTGAATTCGATGCCATAACAACTCCTAAATGCTCAGATCAATATGCGTTCTTGTTGATAAATCCGGTAACGAAAGTCATCAGGATTATCTTTATATCAAAAAGAAAACTCCAGTTCTCGATATAGTAGATATCGTACTCGACTCTCTTTCTGATGGAAGTGTCTCCCCTGAGGCCGTTGACCTGGGCCCAGCCGGTAAGTCCGGGGCGGACCTGGTGCTTTACGTTGTACCTGGGGATCTCCTCCATGAACTTCTCAACAAACTGGGGACGCTCGGGTCTGGGACCGACGAGGCTCATATCACCTTTAAGGATGTTGAAAAGCTGGGGCAGCTCGTCGATGCTGGTCTTTCTGATGAATCTTCCGACGGATGTGACTCTGGGGTCGTTCTTGGTGGTCCAGCCCTTCTTTTCCTTCTTTTCACTCTGGACCCTCATGGAGCGGAACTTGTACATTTTGAAGGGCTTGTTGTGAAGTCCGATCCTCTCCTGCTTGAAGATGACGGGGCCCTTGCTGGTGAGCTTTATCAGGATCGCAACCACGAGCATGATGGGCGAGGTCAGAACGATTCCGATAAATGAGGCAAAAATATCAAAAAGCCTCTTCACGAAGATATTGCCGCTGTTGGTAAGGGGCACGTAGCGGATGTTGATGACGGGAAGTCCGCCGATATCTTCGGTATAGGGTCTGGTGGGGATGACACTGTTATAATCGGGTACGAACTTGGTATGTACGCCGAATTTTTCACAGATGCTGACGGTATCTTCGAGCTTTTCGTAATCCTCGAGGGGAAGGGCGATGACGATCTCGTCCAGTTTATGCTCGGGAAGGATATATTCGAGATTTCCGAGGGTTCCGAGAACCTTTACACCGTGATACATGGCTCCGGCGGGAACATGCTCATCGAGCACGCCCACGACATTGTAGCCCCACTGGGGGTTCTCCCTGATGCGGTCCATATAGTTCTCCGCAGCCCTGGAGTATCCGACGAGGAGCACATGCTTGATATTGTAGCCTTTTTTCCTGAAGGTTCTGAGGATCCCCCTGAGGATCGATCTGTAGATACTGCAGAAAAAGACGTTGATCAGGCAGAAGGTGCACAGAACGCCACGGGAATAGTTGATATCACGGGGGATGTTATACACGAAGAGCAACAGGGCAAGGAGGCCAATGATGTTGGCTTTGATCAGGTCGAAGATCTCCCACTGCTGCCTTCCGGTCCTTCGGGAGGTATAGATGTCGCAGAAGCTGTATATGAGAATGAATCCGGGAATGACAAAGGGAAGGATCTCGTAGTAATACTCGATCCCAAGATAGAAGATCCACTTGGGCGGTCTGATAAAGAAATACAAGTGGAATGCAAGAACCATTGATACGGCAACAATGACCGCATCAATCAGTACGTTGATCCTATTAAGGATATGCTGGTTATCTCTGATCATTCCTCTGACTCCAATCCACTAACGATTTTACAACATTTAGGGGATTTAAGACAGTTCAGAGGGGCTTTTAAATCTTAAGTTTTCTTTAATAATGGGAAATGGGTTCAAACCTGCTTCAAGTGTCCCTGATGACCGAGAAGATGTTCTTGAGAAGTATAAGTTCGATCAGGGCAAGCCTGGGGATGATCTTCGTAAAGCCCTTGAATCTGTTTCCGCGGCCCTTGCCGAAGGACAGTTTTATACCCTTGGAAAGCCCTTTCAGATAATCCTTACCGAGCCCCTTTCTGATGAAGAAAGCGGTCTTTACGGCGAAGCCTGCAAGAAGCAGCGGGAAATTAAATAACAGCTGTATCGCTGACATGTTCTTGAATACAACATAGATGTTATTTTGAGCCGAAAAAATTACCTTACGGCTGTTATATTTCGATCCGGTGGTCGCTGAACCGTAATGAACCACTACCGCGTTAGGATCATACTTGTTATTAAATCCATGGAGAAGTGCTCTCCAACAGACATCCAGATCCTCGAGATACATGAAGTGAAGAGGGTCAAAATAACCTATGATATCAAATATCTCTCTCCTGTAGATCGCAGCACCGGCGCAGGATGAGAAGACTTTACAGGGTTTATTATAACGGGAAGCTCTCCTTCCTTTTCCCCTCGATCTGGACCATCCGAGAGCACAATAAATATCCCCGGCGCTGTCCATCAGATCCTCATCATCCCACATCCTCATCGATGCGGAAACAGAGAAACACTTGTTATCATTTCGTATGGTATTATATAAATTCTGGATAAATCCGGGTTTTGCCTTTGTATCGTTGTTTAATAAAATAACATATGGTGTTTCCGATGCCCGAATGCCCGTATTTACTGCATTTGGGAAGCCTCCGTTCGTTTCAAGGGCTATCATTTTGACGTCCGGATAGCCTTTTACGATCTCTCTGCTGCTATCGGTAGATGCATCGTCCACAACAACAATATCATATGTTATCGCTGCATTCTGAACAGAGGGCATCAGTGAATCAAGACAGCCCTTAAGGAATTTCTCTCCGTTGTAATTAGGAATAACTATTGTTACTTTATTCATCTGACTACCTGCCAGCAGGGATAATAGAGTAACCCGTATCCGGCATTTCTTATCCTGGCGGAGAGCTCCATGCTCATCTCAAGAACGTCTCCGTCCGGGAGCAGGGTCTTGGCATCGAACACCTTCTCACCGTCCTGGGGAGGTCTTCCGGTCTCGTGAGGTCTGAGTGAAACAATTCCGGGGATCCTGTGCTCGGAGTATTTTACTCCCGTGATCTTGTAAAAATCTTCGTGGAACTCGGGATTCAGTCTTATACATCTGATATCGAGGGCGCTGGCAGATTGCTGGCACATAGCCCTGTGGAAATATCCGGTATATCCGACCGGCAGCCCCTCGTAAAGGAGATTTGCCTCCTTACCCATGATGCCGCCGCAAATTTTACCTCTGTGTGCATCGGTAACGACTCTTCCGCCAACTGCACCGAGGTCGGGTCTGCTGTCAAATATATCCCCTCTGTAGCGGAATTCGTAATATCCGACATTTCTGAGGTTATAGATATCAGCCTTGATATTGAAGGCAGCCGCATGATCCTCGAGAGCCCTGACTCCCGCATCGTAGGCATAGAGCTTGCCGGATGTGTTGGAGGCGGTCGAAGCGGGGCTTATCCTCCAATGGTAAAGGATCTGGGGAACATGGCTGAAGCCCGCACCCTCACGCATTGCCCGAAGGAGCAGATCATAATCCTGCGCACCGTCATATTCGGGTCTGAAGGCAAGCTTTTTCATAAGGGAAGCCTTCATTACGGTCAGGTGACAGATATAATTGTTGTTCAGAAGAAGATTCGGGTCGAAATCGGGTTTGGAATTCCTTTCACTGAAATCTTTGCCCGAGGCACCCATCTTGTCCTCGTCCGAGTAGATGACATCCGGCTCCTTACCGATCCTCTTGGAGTAGCTGATGATGTTCTCGACGATCCTGAGGAGGGCATCCGGGGTCAGCAGGTCGTCATGGTCCAGAAGGGCGATATATTCGCCGTTAGCCTCCTTAAGGGCCTCGTTGGTATTCTCCGAAATGCCCCTGTTTGAAGGAAGGGATATATACTTGACCCTGACATCGCCGAATTCGTCGCAGATTGACCTTAATACGCTCTTATCCTCGGAAGCATCGGCGATTATGAGCTCGAGCTTATCATAAGCCTGGGCCAGGACGCTCTCCGCCATCTCCCTGAAGAATACGGGGTCGGTGTTATAGGCGGGAACGAGCACGGAAATAAGGGGAGTGCGGGAAAGGCGCTCCGCCAGTCTTCTCATGACCGAGATCTCATATTCCGTGGGTCTGCGGTAATCGGAGCCGTGCGAATCACGCCCGGACATGCTCTCCGCGATCTCGAGCATTCCGGCACTGACACCGTTTCTCTTAATGTAGCCTAAGCTTCTTTTCGTTACTGAGATTATATCCATAGTAGTTAAATTAGGCCGTGTAGCCAATATATATTGTCCACACGGCCTTAAACTTTGTTATGCGAAAGCTTTAACTCCCTCGGTGAGGGCTGCGGACTTGGCTGCAGCATCCTCGAGGCTTGTTCCCTTGACTCCCATGTAGAACTTGATCTTGGGCTCGGTTCCGGAAGGTCTTACGCAGCACCAGTTGTCATCGGGAAGGTCGAAATAAAGGACATTGGATGAAGGAAGACCGGTGGTTCCCTTCTCGCCCGTTTTCATATCGATGACGACATCCTTCTTGTAATCCCTGAACTTCAGAACTTCGAACTCTCCGAATGCCTTGGGAGGATCGTTTCTGAGCTTGTCCATAAGTGCGGCGATCTGCTCGGCACCCTCTGCGCCCTTCATGGTAAGGGTAAACTGGGTCTCTTTGAAATATCCGTACTTCTCATAAACTTCGATCATGAAATCCCAGAGGGTCTTGCCCTGCTTCTTGAGCCAGGAAGCAACCTCACAGAGCATCTCGACGGCCACGATCGCATCCTTGTCACGTGCGTGGGTTCCGACGAGGCATCCGTAGGACTCCTCAAGACCGAATACATAATTATTGTCCTTATTTCCGTTCTGCTCGAAGATCTTGATCTGCTCACCGATATACTTGAATCCGGTAAGGACCTCGATGAGCTTAACGCCGTAAGCCTTGGTCATCGGGAAGGTCATATTTGTGGTAACGATGGTGGTTACCAGGGTAGGATTCGAAGGCATGGTTCCGAGTGCGGTACGCTCCCTGAGTATGTACTCGGCGATCAGCATTCCGGACATATTTCCGGTAAATGCGACATACTCGCCGGTCTTACTGTCCTTCGCATAAACACCGAGACGGTCTGCATCGGGGTCGGTTGCAAGAACGATGTTCGCATCCTTCTCCTTGGCAAGCTTAAGAGCAAGCTCGAATGCCTTGGGATCCTCGGGGTTGGGATAAGCAAGAGTGGTGAACTCGGGATCGGGTCCTACCTGCTCGGGAACAACATATACATTCTTATATCCGAGCTCTTCGAGGATGCGTCTTACGGGCTTGTTGCCGGTTCCGCAGAAGGGGGTGTAGACGATCTTGATGTCGCCCGCAACCTCCTTGATTATCTCAGGGTGTAAGCTCTGTTTCTTGAGCTCGACCATGTACTTGTCATCGATCTCTTTTCCGATGGAGATGTAAAGGCCCTTCTCTATGGCATCATCCTTGTCCATGGTCTTGCAGTCGCTGTACTCCTTGATTGCGAAGACCTCGCCGATGATTCCTGTGTCGTGGGGAGGGGTTACCTGCGCGCCGTCTTCCCAGTAAACCTTGTATCCGTTGTACTCGGGAGGATTGTGGCTTGCGGTGATATTGATACCTGCAGTGCATCCGAGTTCCCTGAGTGCAAATGAAAGCTCGGGAGTGGGTCTGAGTTCATCGAAAACGTAAGCCTTGATTCCGTTTGCCGCAAGGCAGAGAGCGGCAACATCCGCAAATTCGGGGCTCATGCGTCTGCAGTCAAAAGAGATCGCAACACCCTTGGACTGGGTTCCTGCCTTAGAGATGTAATTGGCAAGACCCTGGGTAGCCTTTCTTACGGTATAGACGTTCATACGGTTTGAACCCGCACCGATAACGCCCCTGAGGCCTCCGGTACCGAATTCAAGTTCTCTGTAGAAACGGTCCTCGATCTCCTTTTCATCATTTCTGATCGCAAGAAGTTCCTGCTTGGTAGCCTCGTCAAAATAATCGTCACTAAGCCACTTTTCAAACTCTTCTCTGTAACCCATGTGCGCCTCCATTAATGTATATTTTGTTTCCGGTTAAATATGCACCGGAACGACACTAAAAACTGCTTTAATGATACAACTTTAAAAACTCTTTTTCTATATTAAATGAGATTAAGCGGACTTTGGCGGGTATTACCGGGTGGTATGCGCCGGATAAAAGTCCGCTGTTATCTCTTGACCGTGATCTTATAGTCGCTGTCGAAGAAGCCTACGGTATCGGAATCCGATATGACATTGATGCTGAGGATGTCGTAGAGTCTGTGGTAGACGGTGAACTCCCCGTTTTCAAAGCCCGTGACTCCGAGCGAGATAAGGTACTCTCCTCCCTGGAGCATCATCTTCTGGGTAAAGGAGATCTCGATCTCGTCGCCCTTCTTCACACTATCGTCAAAGGTCTTGCTTACAAGCGTATTGGTTCCCGTTATCTCGACTCCGCGCACGTTCTTGACCGAGCATGCGAAGATCGGTCCCTGTATGTCCTCTTCGATCTTAACCTTCATGGTGACGGTGTACTCGGTTCCCTTTTCAACGGCATTGGTCTTGGTACCCTTGGAATCGGTTATACAGAAATCCTTGATGAATGCCTTGCCGTTTCCGTATTCCAGAACGTCGTTCTCATTCGTCTCGACTATCTTCGCCTGACCGCCGCCCGCAAGGATCTGCTTGTACTTATCTATCATCTCCTTGGGAGAACCGTTTCCGAGCATCTCGCCGTTATTGAGAAGATAAACCCTGTCACAGTATCTTGAGATGCTGCTGAGATCGTGGCTTACGAAAAGGATCGTCTTGCCCTTCTTCTTGAACTCCTCGAATTTACGGTAGCACTTTGCCTGGAAGAATACGTCTCCGACACTGAGTGCTTCGTCTACGATGAGTATCTCGGGATCGATGTTGATCGATACGGCGAAAGCAAGACGGACGAACATACCGCTCGAATATGTCTTGCAGGGCTGGTACACATAGTCTCCGATATCGGCGAACGCAAGGATGTCATCAAGCTTTTTATCAATCTCATCCTTGGAAAAGCCCATCATGGTGCCGTTGAGATAGATGTTCTCGATACCGTTGTAATCCATGTTAAAGCCGGCACCGAGTTCAAGGAGTGCGGAGATCCTTCCGTTTACCTCTACCTCGCCTTCCGTGGGTGTGAGGACCCCGGTGAGGATCTTGAGAAGTGTGGACTTACCTGATCCGTTCGTTCCGATGATACCGACGGTCTCGCCCTTCTTCACCTCGAAGTCGACACCCTTTAAGGCATAGTGGAACTTGAAGCGTTCCTTCTTGCCGGAAAGCCCGAGTGCATCAAGCATACGGTCGCGGTTGCGTTCGTAGAGCTTGTATCTTTTTTCAATTTTGGTCGCCCTTACGGCAAATTCTTCTGACATCTTTTTATAATACATCCGCAAAGTGCGGCTTTAATCTCTTGTATATGATCGCACCAAAGCCGAAGAGCAGGGCACATGCGATCCAGAAATAAACGGTAGAATAGAATCTTTCGAAGAACCATATATCACCGTAGATCGCATCACGGTATCCGGTAACGATGTAGACAACCGGGTTGAGCTTCAAAATTGACACAAGTGTCGGATTCTGTATGCGTTCTATGTTCCACATGATGGGAGTTGCCCAGACAAGGATCTGGAGAATGACATTGATGAGCTGTCCGAGGTCACGCACGAAAACGACAAGTGAGCATGTGGTATAGCATATGCCGAGAGCCAGGATGAATGTGCATCCCGTATAGTAGATGACCTGAATCCAGTGAAGATTGGGCATATGTCCGCAGACGATCGCAACTATCATCAGAAGAACGATGAAGAACGCGTGGGTTATGAGTGCCGCGAATACCTTGATGATCGGAAGAACACTTATCTTGAACACGACCTTCTTGACAAGGTAGCTGTATTCAAGGAGTGCGCTTGTTCCGGTGGAAAGCGCTTCGCTGAAGAAGAACCACGGAACCATTCCGCATGTAAGGAACAACACGAAGGGAATGTCGGAACCGCTGGAACGGGCATCCTTCATAATGGTTCCGAATACAAAATAATAAAGACCTATTGTAACAAGAGGCTGGATGAATGCCCAGATGACTCCCATGTAGGAGCCGGCATAACGCCTCTTGAAATCGTTACCCGCAAGTTTTAAGATCAGCCTTCTGTTCTGCCAGATCTCAAGTGGTAAAGTGACAATCTTGTCATATTTTACGACAATGAAGATCGCGGAGATGATGATTATCGAAACAGAGATGCACTTTTTCATGATCTCATCACTCTTTATCGCCGCGGGATTGGTATGAAGAGCAACGCATACCGCCAAAAGGCAGAATACGGCAAGAAGAATCGGGATTATTATCTTTTTTCTTCTGATCGCTGTGGGCTTCATTACTTTCCGAAAGTCTCCTTAAAGGGAGGCCATACTTTGTCTCTGTCAGAAAATGAAAGTTCCATTCCTTCGGATATGGGCCACTCGACTCCGATATCGGGGTCGTTATACATTATGCCGCCCTCGTCTCCAGGAGTATAGAAATCGCTGCACTTGTAGCAGAACTCGGCATAATCCGAAAGAACGAGGAATCCGTGTGCGAATCCCTTGGGAACAAAGAACTGCTTTTTGTTTTCCTCGGAAAGAAGAACTCCGTGCCACTTTCCGAATGTGGAAGATCCCTTCCTGAGATCCACCGCAACATCGAAGACTTCTCCCTTGATTACTCTTACGAGCTTGTCCTGGGGATGATTGATTTGGAAATGAAGTCCTCTGAGGACACCCTTCTTTGATGCGGATTGATTGTCCTGAACAAATACGGTATCGATACCCGCTTCCTTGAAATCATTAAAATTGTAGGTCTCCATGAAGTATCCGCGCGCATCACCGTGTACGGTGGGGGTGATCACCTTAAGGCCTTCGATCTCACATGTTTCAACACTAATCTGTCCCATTTCAAAACTCCTTAATAATACATGATGTCAAAATCAACATTTCCGTTTATTCCGTCCACATGGCCCTTGGATGTGTACTGCCACATGGAATAATATCCGTTGTAAAGAGGTGTGCTCCTGTACTCGGCAAGCCATACATTGTATCTGTCGAGTCTTGATGCATCAATGTTATTGGCAAGCCAGTATCTGCATGCATACACACCGCCGGACTGTCCCGCATTTTCGAGAGTCATGCAGAATGCTTCGCATACCGCGGTCCTTGTTTCCTTATCGATCTGATCCCCTCTTCCGCCGTTCGAGCCTTCAACGTCGAGATAGATCGGAAGTTCAAGATCATAAGGTGCACACATTTCCATTACCGCCGATGCTTCCTCTACGGCTTCGGCTTCGTTCACGGCCTGTGTCACGAAATAAACACCGACCTGAAGTCCCGCCTGCTGTGCACCGGATACATTGGCGTCAAAATATTTATCCTTGACTATCGAACCGGTTACCGAGCCTCTGTATCCCGCTCTCACGATGACAAATTCGATTCCGGATTCCCTTACCTTGTCCCAGTCGATATCGCCCTGCCAGCTCGATACATCGATACCTGCCTTGTGGTCGTTTCCTCCGGGCTGAAGAGTTACTATTTCGGTCCTGTCAGAATCCTCGATCGCATCATCCTTGCTCGCGGTATCTTCAAGTGCCGCGTTGATCTCTTCTTCGGTCTTGATCAGGACACTGATATCGGCGATAGGGATGTACTCAACCTTCTCCTTGACGGAGACTCTGGTCGAATGAAGGGGAACCCTGTACCCTTCAACGGGTTCGAGTGTTACGTCATAATCACCGGGATCTATCGTTCCGGCATAGATAATGCCGTCCTTATCAAGATCCCTGTATGTCGTGGTGATGTCATCCGAATCCATCACCTTTATGTTAAAAGGAACACCTGTCACAAGCTCTCCGTTTATATCAAGCACGAGAACCCTTAAGTCCTTCTCAACGCTTGTGACCATTATGCTCAGATTACCCGACTGATCCATTGCCGCATCGAATGCCGCGCTGTGCTCGGAATCAAAGAAGGTCGGATCGTTCATGAATCCCTTGGGGTTATCTCCGATGAGATTTCCCTCAAGTGGTGATGTGGCATTCAGGTTTGCCTGCGACTGCACCGCCGCATTTGAGCTCACATCGGACTGCGCCTGCCCTTGCGGTTTTCGCCCGTCGGAAGCGCAGAGAATGACGATCAGTACTATCAGAAGTACTGCGCCCATACTTCCCAGAATTGTCAGCATCCGGGATCTAGAGTCCATTTGCCACCTCTCTTAAATACTGACCGTAAGCCGTCTTGATAAGGGGTTCCGAAAGTTTGAGAAGCTGGTCCTTATCGATGAAGCCTCTCTTATATGCGATTTCCTCGATACAGGAGATGTAAAGTCCCTGTCTCTTTTGGAATGCCGCGACGAAATCAGCGGCATCGAGAAGGCTGTCATGATTGCCGGTATCGAGCCATGCGAATCCTCTTCCGAGAGTTTCAACATGGAGATTGCCCCTGCTTAAATACTCGTTGTTGACTGAGGTTATCTCAATTTCTCCTCTTGCGGAGGGTTTGACATTTGCCGCGATATTTACGACATCATTGTCATAAAAGTAAAGTCCGGGAACCGCATAATTGCTCTTGGGATTTGCGGGCTTTTCCTCGATGGAGATTGCCTTACCGTTTTCATCGAATTCGACAACGCCGTACTCCCTTGGATCCCTTACGTAATATCCGAAGATCGTAGCGCCCGCTTCACTCGAGGTGCGCTCGGCTGCGGACTTAAGAACTTTGGAGAAGCTCTGTCCGTAGAAGATGTTGTCTCCGAGTACGAGAGCCACGGGATCGGAACCTATGAACTCTTTTCCGACTATGAATGCATCGGCAAGTCCCCTGGGAGTTTCCTGAACGGCATAGGAGAAGTTCATTCCGAGCTGTTCACCTGTTCCGAAGAGTTCTTCGAATACGGGAAGATCCCTGGGTGTTGAGATGATGAGCACCTCACGGATGCCTGCGAGCATGAGTGTCGAAAGAGGATAGTAGATCATGGGCTTGTCATAGACGGGCATGATCTGTTTTGATATCGCCTTGGTAAGAGGATAAAGTCTTGTTCCGCTTCCGCCTGCAAGTATGATTCCCTTCATATCAGATCTCCTTCCTCGATCCGTACATGTTCTCGTAGTATTTCTGATAGTCCCCGCTTGTTACGCCTTCCATCCATTTCTGGTTTTCAAAGTACCACTTGATGGTCTTTCTGATGCCTTCCTTGAACATTGTCTCGGGTTCCCAGCCGATCTCTTTCTTGATCTTGTCGGGAGCGATGGCGTATCTTCTGTCGTGACCCTTTCTGTCCTCGACATATGTGATGAGATCCTCGTTGATGTGTGCTCTTCTGGGATCTCCGTCGGGAAGTTCCTCTCTGAGGACTTCGAGGATCGTCTTGATGATCTCGATGTTCTGCTTCTCGTTATGTCCGCCGATATTGTAGGTCTCGAAAAGTCTTCCCTGTTCCTGGACCATATCGATAGCCTTGGCATGATCTTCAACATAGAGCCAGTCACGTACGTTCTTGCCGTCGCCGTATACGGGAAGCTTTGCACCCTTGAGAGCATTGTTGATCATAAGGGGAATGAGCTTCTCGGGGAACTGGTAAGGGCCGTAGTTATTTGAGCAGTTGGTTATGTTTGCGGGGAAGTGATATGTATCCATATACGCCCTGACAAGCATATCGGAGCTTGCCTTACTTGCCGAATAAGGGCTGTGAGGGCTGTAAGGAGTGGTCTCATAGAAGAATGCGTTCTCGTCCTCGGGAAGGGATCCGTAAACCTCATCGGTGGAAACGTGAAGGAACTTCTTTCCCGCAGGGTACGTTCCGTCTTCTTTTTCCCATGCATCCCTTGCACATGCGAGCATGATGCCGGTTCCGAGAACGTTGGTGCGGATGAAGGTCTCGGGATCCTTGATGCTTCTGTCAACATGGCTCTCGGCTGCGAAATGTACGACGCGGTCGATATCGTTCTCGTCGAATATCTTCTTGATGGCATCCTTGTCGGTGATGTCTGCTTTAACGAAGGTATAGTTTTCTTTTCCCTCGATGTCCTTGAGGTTCTCAAGGTTTCCCGCATATGTGAGCACGTCGACGTTGATGATGCGGATGTCGTCTCCGTACTTTTTGAACATGTAGTGGATGTAGTTGGAGCCGATGAAGCCCGCTCCTCCGGTGACAAGATAAGTTCTCATTTCATTCTCCTTTTATGATTTATAAAGGTTATTTACTTCGTGGGGGACCTTATGAATATCTGAGGTCCATATCTACGTATCCGTTGATTCCGGATATGGTTCCTTTTTCGGTGTACTGCCAGTAATCATATCTGCCGGTGTATCCGCAGACCGATGAATAATGTGCGACCCAGATCTTGTAATTTCCGAATTTGGAAACGTCCATCCTGGAAGTAAGCCAGGTCTTGTTCGCATATATTCCCGCGGTGTATCCGGCACTTCTTATGGTCTCGCAGAATGCGATGATGACCGAGGTTCTGGTGTTCTTGTCTATCGCATCGCCTCTTCCGCCGCTCGCCTCAACATCGATGAAGACGGGAAGATCGAGTGAATAACCCTTGATGCGGTCGAGTACCATCGATGCTTCGTAAACTGCCTCGACATCGTTGATCGCCTGGGTTACGAAGTAAACTCCGACTTTGAGTCCCGCAGCCTTCGCGCCCTGGATATTGGATGCGAACTTGGAATCATCGATAAGCGCGCCTGCGCTCGAGCCTCTGTATCCGACTCTGATGATGACGTAATCAACGCCTGCTGCCTTGACCGCACTCCAGTTTATGCTGCCCTGCCATTTCGATACATCGATTCCGAGAATTCCCGACGTTGATGTCATTTTTCCGTCGGAGCCGAACTGGTAGGTAACACCCTGGATGACCTGTGTTCCGGTCACGGGCTTGCCGTTCGAATCGTAATAATATGTTGCACCGTTTAATGTCTGCCAGCCGGTGTACTTGGTTCCGGTTATGATATAGAACTTGTCGAACTTCGCATAGTCGGCAAATGTAGCTTTACGGTAATTGCCGTTCTCATAGACATAAACTTCATTGCCGGATTTATCCTTGAGCACCTGGGTCATGTCGACACTGGTGACGGTGACGGATATCTTGGCTTCCGTTGTAGCCTTCTCCGTGGTTGCGGAGTTGGGCTCGGTTTCAGCTTTGACGGTTATCTCGCAGCTTCCGCCTCCGACCGCATTTACGTAGAAGCACTGGGAGCCTGTGGAAACCTTGGCAACCGCTTCGTTGGAGCTCTTTATCTCAGTGATATTCCACTGTGTTGCAACCTCCAGTGTTGCGGTGTAGGTGATGACCGCAGTGGCTCCTTCCTTGAGGGAAAGGGTGGTGGAGGAAAGTGAGACTTTTATTGAAGGTTTCTGTGCGGGCGTCGTTGAAGAACCGTTGCCGGATACGTCCGTACCCGAACCGTTGCCGGAGCCGGAATTATTTCCGGAGCCGTTTCCGGAACCATTATTGCCATTTCCGTTGCCGGACACATCGCCGCCATTGCCGGACACATCTTCTGCCGTAAGAATGACTATATCTCCACCGTATCCGGGAATGCTTACGCCGGGCTCGGTAAGTGCTCCGAGGGGATTGGATATCGTACTCTTTGCAATCTCCGAATAGATGGGAGAATTGGTGCTTTCGACAAATGTTACCGTATTGGTGAGATCCTCTCCTTCACCGTTTCCTCTGCCGGATGTATCCTCGGTGTTCTCGTTGACCTGCGAAGCATCCTTTACCTCTCCGTTAACATCGACCCTGGCATAATCGATCGTGCTCTTGACGGTTATGGCGTCATTTGCGGGCCAGGTAAAGCCGGTGTATTTGTCTCCGGAAAGCTGTTCTACGTGAACCGTGTACTTTCCTTCTTTGAGGTCGGTCTTGTAGATGATGCCGTCAAGATCGTCGTCCGCCCAGCTGAGGGTATTTCCCGAAGGATCGGTTATCGTTACGGTAAAAGGAATGTTGGGAAGGAGCTTGCCCGTCTCGGCATTTACGAATTTGATCTTGAGATCCGATTTTACGGTTATAAGCTCTATCGCAACCTTGGTGCTGTTGGTTATCGTTGTCTCGTTATAGTCATTGTGAACCTCGGGAACCGCCATAAGGGCAGCTTTCCTTGCATCGAGTGCGGCAAGAAGTCCCGTTCCTCCGATCGTATCAATGCCGTTTAACTGGCTTCCCGATCCGATCATCTCCTGTGCAACGGGGATTCCCTGTTCGTTAACGGTTATGGGGCTGACGGTATTTCTGCTTCTGCCCGCTATCTTGTAGATGCCGAAGCCGAGGATCCCGACCGCAAGGCATGCGGCAAGAACAATGGCTATCTTAAGCACAACATCCTTGATGGAGGAAGCTTCTTCCTCTTCTTCATCAATGGGGTCTTCGAGATCGACCATCTCATCTTCACTGGGAAGTCTTCTTCTGCGCCTTTCGCCCGAACGGGTGTGCTTCGAGATCTCAATGATATCGAGTGATGCGGTATCGAATCTGACCTCGTCGAACTGAAGCTCGGCGGTATCCGTGTTCAGCGGTGCGGTATAGTCAAGCGGTGCGGTGTAATCGAGAGAAGCGGTATCATAGCCGATCTCCGAAGTCTCACCGAAACGCGAGGTGTCATAATCGTCAGCGAAGTCACGGGGAAGTTCCTCGGTATAATATTCCGCATCCTGAGGAATCTCGGAAGTGTAATACTCCTCATCCTGAGGGATCTCCTCCGTGTAGTAACCCGCATCCCGGGGAATCTCTTCGGTGTAGTAACCCGCATCCTGAGGAATCTCTTCAGTGTAGTATTCCTGCTCCTCTACGGTTGCAAGAGGCTCGGTGTAGTCCCCGTAGGAATCCTCGTACTCTACATCACCGGGGTCGTCTTCAGCCTCGTCATACTCACCGTCTTCTTCATACTCTTCGCCATCGGATTCTTCATCTTCATAGTACTCTTCCTCAGCCTCATCAAATTCTTCGGCCTCGTCGTATTCTTCTTCAGCCTCCCTGACGGCTTCACGGTCAAGCGCGGCCGTAAGATCCGAAACGGCATCAAATTCAATAGGCTCCGTTTCAAAGCCTATCTCACCTGTGTAATCAAGAGAAGCCGTGTCATCGGAAATGTCGAGCGATGCGGTGTCATCCGGCAGATAATCAAGCGAAGCGGTATCATCGGATACCTCATCCTCGTAATATTCGTCGTCAAGCGATACGAATTCTTCCTCAAACGCAGCTAAACCGGAGTCCGAAGACTCCTTTTTGTATTTATTTTTGATGTTAAAATATTTACCCATAATCTTATAAATTATACCATTTTTCGGGCTTTTTCTCAAATCCACCGCCACTGCGGGGAAGGCAATGCAGGCCCCTGAATTGCCAGACTCGAAAACTCCCAAAACCCGCGTAAAATCAGTCCTGAAGGGCCCACATATTAGGTCCGGCTTCTATTATCCTGTAGACTTTGTAGCCGTCAATATTCATAAATTCTTCATAATTCCACGGCTCTTCCGGGAAGTCCTCGAACGAAGAAATGACTATATAGTGGCATCCGCGCTCCGTGGCAAGCCTGCCCACAAGCTCAGGATCCTTTTCCTCAGCCATAACAGCATCCCTGAGAAGGTCCTCGCCGACGAACATGTTCATCATATACTCTCTTCCGTAAGGCATGCAGATATTCGGATCATACTGGCGGACAAACTGCTGGAACTCATAGGGCATGAGCACCATGATCTCGCGTCCCTCGGCATGAAGCGCATCGCAGATATCGATGACCTGAACCGGCATATGGTAGATGTTCTGCGCCTTCACCATATACATGTTCGAATACATAAGCCTTCCGGAAAATGCAAGAAGCACCGCCAGGGCTATAACGCACAGATTCTGCTTAAAGCCCGTAAATCTCGTGCAGACCTTAACCGCACTGTAACCGATCACCGGAGTTACGGGAATGAGCCAGAGAAGCCTGTAATAGGTGACCGACTCCGAGATCCTGCCGTAGATACGGTAGCTCAGCGGGCAAAGGAAAAAAGCCAGGATGACCACCGGGACATAGAGAAGGCAGATCCTCCTAGCTCTGTCCTTTTCCGTTACGGCAAGATAGAAAAGGCTGAGCACAAAGAGCACTCCGATGAGTCCTGCGCCCATATATTCTTTTATGATCGTAAGTATTACAGAAAACAAAACCGTCCTCCGTTATCTTTTCACGAGGTACAAAAGCACAAACGCGACAGCGGGAAGATTCATTGCCACCATCAGTGCGGGGATCTTTAGTTTCTTATAAACACATGCGATGACCGGTGCAGTAACCGACACGAGTGCGAGCGAAAGCGCTCCTCCTATCGTCGAGCAAAGCGATGCGGCAAATCCGGTGAAGGTTATCAGGGCAAGTTCCCTGAAGCCGACCTTCTTACCCTCTCCCATCTGTTTTGCGATCCTTATCATGAGGCAGACAAGATACGGAAGAACAAACGCCGCAAGTGCGGCCTTACCCTGTCTTGCCCTCGCAAGAAGAAAATTCTCCGCAGGGTATATCGAGTAATCGCCGAACATTATCAGTATTGATGTGAAGAACAGGAATATCCCGCGTTTTTTCGTATCGCCCCCAAACAGATTCCTTGCAACAAGGAACAGCACGGAAAAAGAAAGAAGTATCATCGACCAGGGGAAGAATGTGTGTGCGAGAGCGGTGGGATAAATACCCGTAGCCTTGGACAAAAGTGCGAGCCACATCGGGTATGGAGCGGATTTATATCTGAAAGACGATATGGTGGCAAGTCCGTTGTAGGGATTCTTGGCATACATGGTATCCGACATTACAGCCTCCGCTGCGGTCGTCACATAATATGCATCGTCTCCGTCCGTATATGTCATGAAGAAAGACATGACCATCATAAAGACAAATATCAGAAATCCGATCACTCCCCAGAAGCTTATCTTCTCGGGCTTATTCTTGAAGATGACCGCCAGCCTTTTTCTGTACTTTACGAACACAAGAACAGTCAGCACGGTGAACACGATGCAGGCGCAGGGCACAAAGACCTTTACCGCATACGAAAAATTGATCGAGCGGAGTATCGAATATACCGTCGTGATCTGGAAGACCGCATAGAGAACGATCTGACCGTTTACAAGTGACGAGAAAAAGAAATGCTTTCTTCCGGTCACGTTTTCATCCGATAACGCAAAGACAGTTCCGAAGAGAACGGGAAGAAGCAGTTCCATAGCAATGAGGATGATGATGCTCTTTATCATGCTTCCTCCTTTCCGGATATGCTCCTGATGCAGAGAGCCGCAAAGAGGCCGACCCAGATGCAGGTCGTAAAGAGAGCCTTCTTATGATCCCATACATTGGATCCGTAGAATGTATAAGCAAGTGAAGAAAGGAGAATCACCACTGCTGCAGGTGCAAACATGCGGACACGTCTGAAGAGTTCTTTCCCTGCGATCAGTGCAAGAACCGATGCGGTCGCAAGGAAGATATATACTGTAGAAGTCAGTCTCAGATAGAACTTTGTGAGCAGAGCATTGTTTCTTCTCATAACGTCGTAATTGCCCGTCGCAAATCCGGGAAGAAGTCTGCCGGAGAGTGCGGATTCATTTTCCGCAGGCGGGAATACATATCCTGCCATATCGGTAAGAGCAGATTTTATTATGCCCTTTTTATTGTCCCTAAACGAATTAAAAAACCACTTTGCGAAAATATCCGAGGTTTCCTTTCTTCCGTATTCCGCCTCAACCGCCCCGGTAAATCTCGTTCTTACGATACCGGGATCGATCATTGCCTCTCCCATCAGATTGCTTCCGACCGTGCCTGTTACCTGCTGAGGCCATACATATTTGTTGGCAAGGTCCTCTGTCCAGGCAATCCTGGTGTAGGCGCTCCTTTTTATCACATCGGTCGGAAGTAAAGGGGTCGATACCCTGAATGTGCCGTCGATCAGATGGATCACAGCAAAGAACACAATGAAGACAATCACGGGTGAGAACTTTGAAAGTTTTGTTCCGGCTCTGAGATTAACACCGATCTGATAGAGAAGGATCAGGATGCAGAAGAATCCGATAAAGACAAACTCCTTCCTTGTGAGCGAAACAAGCATCCAGAAAAGCGATGTTACGCATACATGTTTAACAGCTGTCTTTAAATCGTAACGGCTGCCTAGCTTTTTCCATTCAAGCGAAAATCTTACGGTGAATGTAACCAGAAGGCATAAGAAGCTCGACACAAAGGAAAACTCGAGAACCGCAAGGTGGCATTGCATCGCAAAGGGGTTGGTGACAACGGCAAGTGAGAACCAGACGCGCAAGAATCTCTTTTCAAAAGGAAGAACCTTTACCGCGAAGGTGTACCAGGAAACGAACGCAAGTACCAGCTGAAGCACATACATGACCTCATAGAATCTGACCGGTCCGTTCAGCGTCAGAGCTCTTATGATAAGCAGAAGCGCGGGATAAATGACGCTCGTGTCGGATTTAAGAGAAAGACCCGAACTGAGCAGTATCATCTCCGCGCTTTCCGGAAATTGCTGAAAAGAAGTGAAATTTAATATACCCCATACACATCCGATAACGATCTGTGCAGACAGGAGCAGGAAAACACACGATCCGAAGATCCTGCTTAATTTTTTACCGGCATTATTCGGCATAAAACTCCGTGACCTTATCGCAGATGAGATCAACCTCATCAGACTTTAATCCGTAGAACATGGGAAGCCTGAGAAGACGCTCACTCTCTTTGGTGGTATATTCATCGGTTCCGTGGAAACGGCCGATCTTCTTCCCCTCGGGTGCCGTGTGGAGAGGAATGTAATGGAAAACCGAAAGAATGTCATTGGCCTTGAGGTGATCGATGAGCTTTGACCTTTCCTCGATATCCTTACACTTGATGTAGAACATATGGGCGTTGTGTATGCACTCCTGCGGAACATAGGGAAGTTCGACCCTTCCGGCATCCTTAAGAGGAGTGAGCCTGCCGAAATAATGATCCCAGCTTGCCCTTCTGTCGTCGTTTATCCTGTCCGCAACCTCAAGCTGTGAATAAAGATATGCGGCATTCATGTCACTGGGAAGATATGACGATCCGAGATCCACCCATGTATATTTATCAACCTGGCCGCGGAAATACTTTGCACGGTCGGTTCCTTTTTCTCTGATTATCTCAGCGCGCTCTGCAGCTTTGGGGTCTTTTATTAGGAGAGCTCCGCCTTCACCCATACTGTAGTTCTTGGTCTCATGGAATGAGTATGCGCCGAAGTCTCCGATGCTTCCGAGAGCCTTGCCCTTATATGTCGCCATGACGCCCTGTGCGGCATCCTCAACAACATAAAGGTTGTGACGCTTTGCGATGTCCATGATCGTATCCATCTCACATCCGACGCCCGCATAGTGGACGGGAACGATGGCTTTTGTCTTGGGAGTGATCGCATCCTCTATCTTCTGCTCATCGATGTTCATTGTGTCGGGTCTGATGTCAACGAACACGGGAGTGGCACCGCGGAGTACGAATGCATTCGCGGTCGAAACGAATGTGTATGAAGGAAGGATCACTTCGTCGCCGGGCTGTATGTCGCAGAGGATCGCGGCAAGCTCGGTGGCATGCGTGCAGGAGGTTGCAAGAAGGCACTTTGCCGTTCCGGTCTTTTTTTCAAACCATTCGTTGCACTTCTTCGTATATGCACCGTCACCGCATATCTTCTGGGCCTTTACGCACTCCTCGATATAGCCGATGGCCGTATCAACATAGGGAGGAACATTAAAATTGATCTTCATTATTTCCACTGTCCTTTCAGGTCTCCGGTAAATTTCCCGGTCGTCTCTCTTATTATGAATCGGGGTCTTCCTTTAACCTCTTCGTAAATCCTTGCGATATAGTGTCCCGCGATACCGAGGCTCAGCATCATGAACCCGCCGATGATGAGGAGCAGCAGGATGACCGTGGTGAAGCCGTCCGCACTGTTGCCCATGAAGAACCTCACGAGCGTCTGAATTCCGAGTACGAGGGCAAATACTATAAATATCCATCCCATCGCAGTGACAATCTTAAGAGGCAGGGTCGAGAACGACGTTGCGTTATTTATCGCATATTTCATCAGGCCCCTTGTAGACCATTTGCTCTTTCCGCTTCTTCTATCTTCGACATCGTAGTAAACCTTGTCGGTCTTAAACCCGATCCAGAAGGTAAGTGCACGGAAGAAGGTATTGCTCTCGGGCAATTTCAAAAGTGCATTTACGGCTTTCCTGTCGAGAAGTTTGAAATCGGACGAAGAACTCATGTCTATCTTGATGAGTTTGCTCATGATGCCGTAGAAAATCCCGGCGCTCATCTTATGGAAGATGCTTTCTTTTCCGCGGCTGTTCTTTATGCCTTCGACAACCTCGGCTCCCGCCTTCCACTTTTCTATCATCTCGGGAAGAACGCTGACGGGATGCTGCAGGTCGCAGTCCATGACTATGACCGCATCGCCGCCCGACACGGAAAGGCCGGCAAAGATGGCAGCTTCTTTTCCGAAGTTTCTGGAAAATTCCACTCCCTTTACGTGTCCGTCGCTTTCAGATAAGGTGCGGATCTTTTCATATGTGGAATCCGTCGAACCGTCGCTTATGAAAAGGAGTTCAAAATCCTCGCCGTAGCTTTCAAGCACGGCGGAGATCTCCTTTACCGCAGGTTCTATATTATCTTCTTCGTTGTATGCCGGAAGTATTACAGAGATCATATCAGTCCCTTTCCTTTATCTTCTTGCATTTTCGGTCTTAACCCAGATAACACCGTCAACAAGCTTTACGCTCGTCTCCCCGGGGAAGCTTTCCATATCGACGTATTCGTCCTTATAATAGATTTCCGTCAGTTCGTCCTCGGAAACAAAATTAAGTGTCGCACCCATATAGTACTTAAAGAATGCTTCGAAATTGTCCGTTGTATAGAGAAGATAGTCCCCACCGAGTCCGATCATATCCGAAGTTGCGGGTGCGGTTATATCGGTGGAAGGATATTCGTCTTCGCTGATCCTTCCCACAAGTGCGATTGGAATGCCATGGTAATAGCCTTCGGTGCTTTCTATCCTATCGAGGAGCCTGAGTGCATATGCATAGGTCTTCTCGTATCTTCTCCGGAGATTCGTATAGCCGATGTTGTCGGCAACTCCGTAGGAAATGAAGATGACTAATGCCGCTATCACAAATGCGAACGAAAGAAGTCCGTTTCCTTTCTTTACGATCTCTTTTCCGACACATCTGTCACATATTGCAACACAGACGATGAAGAAAAGAACCCACTGATATCTCATTATCAAATGGTAGGTGACATCAGGCATTACAAGCATGATGATGTTGGCGGATATGGGCACGAGAACCGCCGTAAGAAGTGCGACCCAGTAGAACCACATCTTCTTATACACTCCGCTCTTTGTAATGAGCACGATTGCGGAAATGACGGTGCAGATCACAAGAACAAATGCGGCTGCAGCACATACATATCCGACAAGGAATCCCTTGGAAAATGTGAAGTTGATGAAATCCCTGTACATCGAAGGCAGGAATGAGAATCTCTGCGAAATTCCCATGGCAGCAACGGAATCCCCGCCCTGGTATGTTCCGATCGACTTGCCCTCAATCTTCAGGAGCACCTTAAGGATTATCACATAGAGCACGGAACCGGTGATACCCATATAGAGATAGTTCATGCACTTTTTTACGCTGCCCTTTTCTCCTTTTGCCATAACATCCCAAACGCAGTAAACGGAAAGGAGCATTGCGAAGGGAAGATAAGCCTGATATACGCCGAGGCTGAATGCAAGTGATATACCGCCGGGAATAAAGTGATCCTTCTTTACGAGATAAACCGCAAGCACGGCAAGGAGCATTCCCGCCATATATCCGTCCAGGGTAAAGACATATGCAAAGGTGGATGCAAGTGAGGGAAACGAAACGAGCAGTCCGGAGATCAGGCATACGGACACCTTCTCCTCGGTCTCGAATATACGGACAAGAAGAACCGCGGTGACCGCAAGTTCGAGTATTCCGATAAGTCCAATGATCCAGGGCACGGTATAGAAGGAAGAAGCCGCGCACACGGTCGAAAGGAACCACCTTCCGGAGATGATCATATTCTGCGAAAAATACATGCTGTCGAGTCCGTCATGATTGGGAACATCCATCAGCATCGCAGGGATATGGATCAGGAGTGCACAGATAAATGCGGACGCAAAAGCAGTCCTGTCCTGAACCGTGATCTTTGTTTTTACCTTTTCAATTGCATTACTTACCGTCATTTTCGGTTTCCTTAAGATATTCCGATATCCTGTCGCTTATAACATCTCTTCCATAGTAGTTGGGATGTGTTCCGTCCACTGTGTATCCGAAGCCGGTTACAATCTCGCCGTTCTCGTTAACATATTCGGCATCATAGATATCCGTTAAGTCGAGATATTCCGCACCGAGCTGCTCCGCCGCTTTTTTCTGTGCGTCCAGATAAAGGCTGAGCGTTCCCGAACCGTAATCATAGTCAAGTGCTTCGCTTCCGTCCTCCATCCACTTCTTCGTGGGCGAAAGGATTATTATTCTGATGTCGGGGTTGATGCTCCTGAAATAATTTACAACCGAGGTTAATGCTCCGATATATGAGCACTCGCTTCCGTCATCCGATGTGATCGGAATGCGGCTGTGATAATCGTTCAGGCACTGCTCGATGATCACAATGTCTGTCTGCTTAAGATCGAGCGTCTTAAGAGCTTCTACCCTTCCCGGGAAATACTCCGTCGTTATATCGTACGGCGTATATGATTCCTGAAGAGAGAAATCATTTGTGTAAATCGCCTGTGCTATCGCGTACATGCTCAGGTAATTTCTCTTGTCCCCGAGTGTCTCGCCGTCAAGGCCCATAGCCATCTGTGTTCCGCCAAAGGAAAGATCGAATACATCCATGCCGGTCTTGGCGATCACAAGATTTGCGACGGAAGTTTCATCCTGACTGTAGGAGATTATGCTGTCCCCGAAGATGACAACGTGATGTCCTTCTTTTTCGGGACCGCCGGCGTTCAGGATAAGGCAGGCACATACGATCACCATCAGTGCAAGCGCCGCTCCGCAGATCCACGGGATTAGATTTTTAACGAAGTCCTTCTTCATCTTTCTCTGGAAATGCGTCCTTCACCAACCCTGAAGACCATGTCGCATTTTTCAATGGTCTGGAGTCTGTGTGCTATGATCACGAGAGTCTTTCTTCCCATGAACCTGTTGATGGATTCCATGATCAGATTCTCTGTCTCGTTGTCGAGTGCAGAGGTTGCTTCATCGAGGATAAGAACCTCGGGATCGTCGTAAAGAGCTCTTGCGATACCGATCCTCTGACGCTGTCCGCCCGAGATGCGGATTCCTCTTTCACCTATTCCGGTGTCAAGTCCCTCGGGAAGGCTTCTTACGAAATCATCGAGTGCGGCTTCCCTGAGTGCTTCCCAGATCCTTTCTTCATCCTGTTCCTCGGGAGCAACGCCAAATGCGACATTGTTCCTGATCGTATCGTCGAGCATGAAGATCATCTGGGGAATATATCCCACATTCTTCAGGAAGCTCCTGTAATTGTCCCTGATATCCACGCCGTCGGCCCTGATGACTCCGCCGCTCGGTTTCAGAAGTCCGAGCATGATGTCAACAAGTGTGGACTTTCCGGCACCCGTCGTTCCGACTATTCCCACGCTGGAACCTACCGGAATCTTCAGGTCAGCCTTATCGAGGATCTTCACATCCGATCCCGGATAAGAATATGTGATGTCATCAAAATCGATGCTCTCCTTAAGGGTCATCTTCTCTACATCCTTCGCAAAGGACATATCGATGTTCGCATCGCCTATATCCTCCTGAAGGTTATCGCTTACGTTCATGAGGAAGGGCTCGAAATATGACATTGAATTTATCTGGTTGTTGATCCTGTTGACCGCGGGAAGAAGAACGAGTGCAGCTGCGGCGAGAGTTGCAAAGTCGCTGATGAGTGCTTCGGAGTTCCTGCCCATTGCAATCATAACGATCATATAGATCATCATCACGGAAACGCATACGGCTTCGATGAGAAGCTTAGGGATACTGTTGTAGAGGCTGTACTTCTGAACGGCATTCACATAACCGTTTCCGCATTTGTTGTAGCTGTCAACGAAGAACTTCTCGCGTCCGAAGATCTTGACTTCCTTGATCCCCTGTACGCTCTGGGAGATCCACTTGAACAATCCGCTGTAATAATCCTGATTGTCCTTGCCCGCTTTATACATAATGGGTTTTAAGACCTTCTTGATGATTGCAAGCAGAATGATAAGGACGGTCGCAAGTATGATCGTCATAAGTCCGCTCTGTGCGAGACAGAATGCACATACACAGAGTGAAACGAATCCGTCGGAGATGAGCTGGAGTATCGCAAGTATGAGCGCATACATATTGTTTACGTCTGAGGTTATCGAACGCTGGACGACAGCGGTATCCGCATTAAGATAGAATTCGTAATCCCTGCGGACGAAATTCCTCATCATCTTTTCGGATGTGGAGAACTGGTTTCTGTAGACAAATGCATACATCGCCTTCTGCTGAAGATACAGATAGAAGTTCTTGACTATGAAGACGATTATCATCGACGTCATCACGGTATACTGGAAGAGCTTGTAGCCGTGTTCCATATCGGTTCCCATCACATCATAGAAGATGCGTGCGATATCACTCTCCGCACTCTTGACGGGATCGATGACTATGTTGACTACGGATACGAGCATTCCGACTCCGGCAGTCTGGAGAAGAGCTCCGATGATCATCATGACCGTAAGGAGTGCCATCTTCTTTTTCTGCGAAGCGGACAATATCTTATTCAGTTTTCCGAGTATCTTGCGCATGTATTAACGTGTCCGGTATTTCCTGCGGGAGTCCCCGCGTATTATCTGTCCGGGCGAAGCCGGTTTCTATCTGTCCGAAAGTGCCGCGGCGAGTCTTTCCGCACCTTTTCCGTCGACAAGCTTCATGAGTTTTCCGGAAAGGTCTTTTCTCTTTTCCGCGGGTTTCAATTCACCAAGGATCTTTACGATATTCGTATAAATGTCATCCGTCCTCACATCACCCGCGCAGGGCATGAAGCCTTTCGCATCGAACGAGCTCACATTCGGGATCTGGTTATCGGCAAATGAATATGTAACTGTCGGAACTCCCATCGAAGCCAGTTCGTAAAGAGTGGATCCGCCTGCGGATATCGCAACATCCGCTTCGTCATACAGTTCCCATACCTTCTCGACGAAAGGAAAGATATGTACGTTGTCCCTGCTTCCGAACAGCTCTTCAAGCTTTTCCTTCTTTCCGCTGAACCTTCCGCAGATCACGTTGACGGATCTGTAATCGTCAAGTGGGATTGCACCGAGCACCCCTTCCGCTATACCGAAGGGATCGGAGCCGCCGGTCATTATGAGAATGCTCTCCGGCTGTTCTTTTATATTCTTCGGATGAGGATTCTCAAACGCTTCCCTTAAGGGTGCATAACCACAGCCGAGGAAATATTTCTTTTCCGGATCCTTATCCGGGTAATAATCTTCTCCGTATACCGCGTAGCAGACAATGCCGCTCACGGGATAGTCGAAGGCTTTCAGGTCATCGAGGTAGATAACCTCGGTCAGTTCGTTTACCGCTTTCAGATATTTTTCGGTGACGCTGTAGTGGTCAATGAGGAGTCTTTCGATCTTCTCGGATCCGATCACTTTTCCGAGTGCGGGAATCTCGCTTTCAAGATTGTTCCACGCGGTCCCGAGAACGATGCATTCATGTCCCCTGCTTTCTATCAGTTCCTTCGGCTGATCGTCCGCCGCGATGAAGACGGCTTTCTTTCCCATCCTCTTTGCCGCGTCCGCAACCGACAGGCATCTCATGACATGTCCCGTGGAGATCTCGGAATTCATATCCGCTCTTATGAACAAAGTATCAGACATATATCTCTCCCAGGTTCGCACGGTCAGTCGTAATCAACACTTACCAGCTTAAGGCCTCTTGCGGGTGCGGTGAATCCTGCCGCCGCCCTGTCCTTCGCTTCAAGGATCTCACTCACGGATTCCGGAGTTCTCTTTCCGAGTCCCACTTCGATCAGCGTTCCCGTCATGATGCGTACCATGTACTGCAGGAAGCCGTTACCGTGATAGGTGAAGGAAATGAATCCTTCTTTTTCATCTATGTCGATACGGTCGACGCATCTGACACAGGATTTCTTCATCCGCGGATTCCCGCAAAAGGAAGTAAAGTCATGTTCGCCGATGATCAGTCCCGCAGCCTTCTTCATTGCCGCGATGTCGGGCATGCTTCCGAGCTCGTAGACGTACTTTCTTTCAAAAACGGGCTTGAGTTCACCCGCATAGCAGGTATATCTGTAGGTCTTGCCGGTCGCGTTGTATCTGGCATGGAACCTGTCGCCTGCCTTCTCGACATTTATGACGCAGATGTCATCCGGAAGATTGCGGTTGAGCGAATCCCTTATCTGCAGACATGTAAGCGATGTATCAAGCTTTACGTTCGCACACATGCCTTCCGCGGATACCCCGCCGTCGGTCCTGCCCGCCGAGATGATATCGGGGATTTCACCCTCAAAGCTTCCGAGGCTGTCGCCGGTGCCCACTCCCGAAGGATTGAGCATGCGTATGACCGCGGTCTCGAGCTTGCCCTGGATGGTCTTATCCTCGCCGGGCTGGTGCTCCCATCCTCGGTATCCGGTTCCGTCATATCTGATTATCAGCTTGTAATTGGTCAATCTTTATGCCTTTGTAACTTCAGCGATCGCATTAAGGAGCTCATCATATTCCTCGAATGCGGGGTACTGGGGATAATCCTTCTTAAGCTGCTCCGTGGTACGGAAAAGAAATCCCGCCTTGCTGGCTTCGATCATTCCGAGATCGTTGAAGGAATCTCCGCTCGCAATGGTCTCATAACCGATGGACTGGAGAGCCTTTACGGTGGTGAGCTTGGACTTGTCGCATCTCATCTTGTATCCGGTTATCTCACCGCCCTCCCCTACCTCAAGGGTATTGCAAAGGATGGTGGGCATGCCGAGTTTTTTCATAAGGGGTGATGCGAACTGCTCGAAGGTATCGCTGAGGATGAGAACCTGCATGCGGCTTCTGAGTTCGTCAAGGAACTCCTTTGCGCCGGGAAGGGGATCGAGGGAAGCGATGGTCTCCTGGATCTCTTTAAGTCCCAGGCCGTGCTCCTTCAGGATCTCGATCCTGAATTTCATAAGCTTGTCATAATCGGGCTCATCCCTTGTGGTCCTTCTGAGCTCAGGGATGCCGGTCTTCTCCGAAAATGCGATCCATATCTCGGGGACAAGTACGCCCTCAAGATCAAGACAAGTAATGTACATGGTCAAACTTTCCTTTCAGGTTTTAACATTTAGGGTAAAAAGTATTGAAACTGCCGTAAAATCAACCTTTAAACCCAACCTATAGAATAACAGAAAATGCCCTGAAAGTGAACCTTTTTAGGGGGTGCGAAAACCTTAAGATACCCTTAAAATTCAAGGGTTTCGGGCATTTTCCCCACGGCTCTTCCGCTGAGTTTTCTGAAAATTCTCTCAATTCTAAAACGTTATCGAAAAAGTTCACACTTTATTTACTTATTTTTTGAAAAATATATTGACAGGGATGATTTTTTAGATTATTATAGGCACATAAAACAAAAGCGAACAAAACAGAGAGCTTTTAGAAAGGAAGTACACTCCAATGGGAAACTAAAAAGCAACCCGCTAACATCTTTGGAGGGCAGACCAATGTACTGAACAACTGAAACCTACCCACGGCCCACAGTACCCGGGGTGCGAAGATCCGAGAAGTGAAAACACGGCATAGGCACATTAAGTGTAATTCATCCTATGAACGCAGATTGCTCCGTTTAATATATGCCTTCGGATGAGAAAGCCGTAAGAAGAATGAAGCTTAAGCGATCGAAAAGCAGCGGGGAACCGGACCATAAAATAATCCAAGGAGGTATCCGCCAATGGATATTGAGGAACCCATCCACTAAAGGCGCCATTCGATGAACATCGGGTGGCGCCTTTAACATGGTATGGATATGATAATTTGACGTGTCAGAAACAGAGCATCTGCGGTGCATACAGGATTACCAGCATTATGAGTGCACATATGCCGCATGCTAAAAGAATTATCTTATCCGACAATATGATCGTTGTGGGATCACCGTCAGATGTTCCGGAAAAAACGATCATAAGATATCTGATCACTATAAACATAACAACCGGAACGGTATATACCAGATGATCTCCCTGGGAAAGACACCACAAAGAGTAAAACACCATGGTCAATCCGGCACACATAAAAACAGATCCATTCAAAAATGTTATCTCATAAGAGCCCAGCACCGTTCTTGTATCCTTCTCGCAATGAGTTAAAAGCTCTCCTCTTCTTTTTCCGAAAGCCATAAATAGCGAAAACGAAATCACCGTCAAAAACATCCAGTCCGACACTCCGGCACTGACAACGGTACCGCCGGTCAGCACACGCAGCACAAATCCGGCCGCAATGCAAAAGCAGTCTATTACTGCCTGTTTTTTCAACCATCTTGAATAAAGAATATTGATCAGAATATATGCCAGAACAAAGTACAGCGCAGGCATATTGACGATAAAAGAAAGCAACAACCCGGTGATTGCCAGCACGGCTGCCATTATCCACGCTCCGGTCACGGAGATCCTTCCCGCAGCCACGGGACGGTTTTTCTTGACCGAATGATTTCTGTCTTTTTCCAGATCATTGATATCGTTAAACACATATACTGACGAGGAGATCAGGCAAAAAGAAAGAGTAAGCATCAGTGCAGATATCAATCTGTCTTTTTCAAATAATTCCAAAGAAAACACTATCGGCGTAAGAACAAACAGATTCTTAAGCCAGCTCTTCACTCTCATTTCGGTTATGATATCAGTGATCAGTCTCAACTCTTTCATTTACTCCGTCTGTAAGAAAAATCCGGTCACGGATGCATCACGTATACTCTGAGTTCACAGCCCGATGCCGTTCCTCTGAGATAACGGACCACGGTCCTTGCGGCACAATAAATATTCTGAACTTCCAGAACGTGGAAGCTTGGATTTTCGGGAGTATATATATAGATCATCGGATACTCTTCATCGAGTCTTCTGTAAAAATTAGCAATCCAGCCATACATATCCTGATTACCCTCCAGGAATAGATCCCTCATTCCGGAAGAAGTCATAACGAATTTGGGGGCAGGTCCCCATTTATATTTTGACGGATCACAGCCTTCGTAACAACCCCATGCTCCGTAGAATCCTCCGGGATCCAGCGGTGTGTTGCAATCGCAGGCGGTATTATCCAAAGTAAGTCCCATTGCATCAATATCATCCTTGCATACTATGCGGCTGTCAGGAGCAAGGAAACGAGCATCCATGGCAACGGATCCGGCAAACAGGTTTCCGATGGGAAGCAGTACAAAGATAATTAAAGCGGCTGAAGAAATAACGCTGCGGCTTTTAATGCGCTTCCGAATATCCTCCAGAAGGTACAGTGATCCGAAAGCTCCGAACGTCACTCCCGCCTCATATACGGGCAGATCATATCTTTCCCAATGAAGGTTCAGCATGGATATCGGTATCAGGTATATCAAAAGCAACGAAAGGAGAATCGTCTGTTTTGTTTTTTTCATAAACGATCTGACAACCCCGTAAATGCTGCACAGGACCAGAACCAGTCCCATACGTTCTGCAGCGTTTTCAAGATAGTAAACAAATATCTGCGGGTGATTCAATCCGTCTCCACCGATATGAGAATCACCGTTCTGTCCTGCCATTACATCCAATACAGTTTTCAGATCCGTGATCAGCGCGGGAGATACAGCCAATATTCCGAGAACGACAAACAGAACGGCCAGCAAACCGCGTATTATGATCGTCTTAATATCCCGGGTATGTGCCGAAATAACCGCCACAGCTATGATCAGGCAGCCGTATGCGCCCGGATATTTTTCACATATAGCAAATGAAGTAAAAAGCGACATCCAGAAGAGCCATTTGACCGACGGAGCCTTTTGATAATGCAGAGCTGCCCACATGGCTCCCATCAAAAAGAACAGAAGCGGTATGTCGGGAGTGATATAATGCGAATGCTCTATGAATCCCGGGAAAACCGCCGCCAGAAGAGCGGCGAAAAGTGCCTGCTTTCTTCCCCAGAACAGTCCGATAAGAAATGTCCAGATAACCACTCCGACTCCGAGCAGGGCCACAAATATTCTTGAAGAAGTTGTGAACAGAGCAAAATGTTCGCTGTAATTGGCAGCAAAATCATTCATTCCCCTGGGTGCAAAATAAAAATCCTGTATACCCATATAAATAAGAGCACTTGCCTTAATGGTTACATGATTGGGTCTGTAATAAGAACCGTGTACATCAATGGTTCTGTCCAGAGCACACTGATATGCCGGATAAAAAACTATTCCTTCATCGGGATGAAGATTGCTGTAAGGCATTCCCCAGCTGATACCCACAAGTCTCATGACGACCGCCAGTAAAATGATCCCCGCAAATAAAAATGCGCATGTTTTCGGTTTTATCTCTTCATTAAACTTTTTCATTTTTCAATCCTATAAAAGCGATCGGAAATATCAAATACAACGGCCAGGCATATCTGAAAGATGAGATCGGACACAGCATCATGATTCCAAGCTGTGCGATATGCGGAAGGAATAAAGGAAGCACTTCGGACAAATATTTTTTCTTTTTCCAAGACAGTATTATAACGTACAACAGCGCCCATGATATATAAGCCGGAACAAAAAATATACGTATCAGGGGAATCTCGCGCCACTTATCACCCGAGCACAGACTCTCATAAAGCCCGGTCAATGCTTTCGGGGCCCATATACTCTTACGAGTTACGGGAGCCGGAAGTTCATCAGGGGAATAATTATCAAACATCACATATGAAAAACCGTAATAATCCGGATACCAGAAGCCTATCGAATTTGACAAAAATGCCACGGCATACTGCTTCGTGAAACGATGTCCCATTTTTAACCAGAACTTCCAGAATACTGCAGGATCCTCATTATAATTATCCGAATAAAAACAGCTTTTTGCGGGATCTGCGTTAAAAGGGTCATACATCCGTCCCGGGTAAGGATCTATCCACAGAAGGCTGTCTATATAATAATTCATCTTCCCCTGATCGTTCTCGTCAAGCTCGGACATATTATACACCGCAACCCTCTGAAGCTGCTGTATCGGAACGCAGAGTGCTTCCCGCACCTGTCCCTGTTCTATGCCAAGCGACGAAAACACAGGACCCGTATATACCTTAAAAAGTATGACCGGTAAAACAATAACCGCGGCAAGCGGTAAGAACCGTCTCGTTTTTTTTACTTCACACAAACGGAGCAAAAGCAGGCCCGCAAAGCAGAATAAATATATGTGGATACCGTTGTTTCTTGAAGCAAGCATTAAGAAACCTGTCAAGGGCAAAAGAATATAATTCCTTCTGTGGTTTCGGTATTCATCCGGGTTCATGACAATCCCGGTAAAATGACATGCAAACAGCAGCAAAAAAGCCGCATGAAGCGTATCCTTGATCATCGAAACCGAAAGGCATGCATTTTCAAACCAGAATGCAGATAATACGGTGACAACGATCACTATCAGATCAGATACTCCCTGCTTTCTGATAAGAATGATCATCCTTGAAAGTGCATAACTCAAAAGGAGCATCTGTAAAAGGGAAAGAAATCCCAGTCCTGTTTCATAACTTGAAAAACAAGACTCTCCGAATCTCATAAAGATCCTGATAAGCCATGTATGCAGTACCGGATGATGATTGGAGGATATTGCGTTTAACGCACTGTCCATCTGGGAAATCATATCGTATGAAATGACCCCCGGAAATGTGATCAGCAGTGCAGGAATCCAGGACAAAAAGATAAAGATCCAAACAGCAAAAAAAAGCCTTCGATTTCCAATCTTATCAAGCCATAAGGTGATACGGGTTTTTTTATTGAAAATACAGAGTTCGTTTACCAGAAAAAAAAGAATTCGGTTAAACACAAAGCAGATGATAAAACATACGATGAACGGAATGATCTCGAAACTGTCTGCAGATATATTCTGTGACAGGGTCATCGGTCCGATAACGGTGTAGAACACGCTATACAAGAGAGCCAGTGCAGCCGGAACTGCATTTTTCCTGATCACACTGCCTCCCATAAATAGCTTTTTACATATATTTTCCCTGGCATTTACAAGCATAATATCTAATCGGCTGATGACACATCTGTTGCGATTTTATCATACAGCATAGGTTTTCGCAATCAAACAGGCATCCCACCCCACGCCTTTTCGGAAGGCAGAAAGCTTCATAAAATGCACATCTTCACCGACAATCTGACAGTGGTGGGAGTTTATTTCTTTTTTGCCGTTTTGGCATTCTTGTAATAGATGATCCTGAGTCCGTCGATCAGAAGATCGTCGTCAAATACTATATCGTGCTTGCAGTGGGGAACTATCCTCGATGAGATTCCTCCGGTCGCGATGATTGTCTTGACCTTTCCCATCTCCTCCTCGCATCTGTCGATGAGTCCGTCCAGCATCGCCGCATTTCCGTAGATAAGTCCGGACTGCATCGAATCGGTCGTCGTGGTTCCGATGACGTGTGCCGGCTCATCATATGAGATGCTTGAAAGGAGTGCTGTCCTTCCAACGAGCGCGTCAAAAGAGATCTTGACTCCGGGGAAGATTATGACTCCGAGGAATTCCTTCTTTTTGCCGATGGCGGAAATGGTTGTTGCGGTGCCGAGATCCATGATGAGCATGGGTGCTTCGTATTTAGCGATGGCCGCAACCGCACCGACTACAAGGTCAGCACCGAGCTCAGCGGGATCGCCGACCGCGATGTTGAGTCCGCTCTTGAGTCCGGGTCCCACTACCAGAGCCTTATGTCCGGTAAGAAGTGCGATGACTTCCTTGAGAATATTGTTAAGAGGAGGAACAACGGAAGAAATGATACCGCCGTCGATCTTGGACAGATCGATCCCCCTGATCTCGAGAATGTTTTTGACAAGGACCGCATATTCGACCTGTGTCTTGCCGGGATCGGTGGCAAATCTTGTGAGGAAGTATGTCTTTTCTTCGTCAATAACGCCCATGACGATATTGGTATTTCCCACATCAAATGCAAGTATCATATCTTTCTCCTTTCATCAAAGCAAAAACAGGCAGGACCCTTAGGCCTTGCCTGTTTAAATTATTCTGCCTTTTTGTCAGCTACTCCGGCTCCGCTCTTTCTGCCGATTCCGATGAGCTGCACAATGGTGGTGCTCATTGCGAGGTTGATGATGAGCTCGATGACAAAGTTCATTCCTACGAGTCCGAAGATCATGAATCTTCCCGCACTCGCATAACCTGCGGCTGCTGCCCACTCATTGATGGTATCCATAAAGAACAATGCACATCCTACAAGGAAAAGTCCGGTGTTGGTAATGGGAGCTGCAACACCCGCAAGAAGAACCGCAACCAGCTTATCCTTCTTGGCAAGCGACTTGTAGATAAGTCCCGCAACGATTCCGGCCATGGTACCCTTGACCATAACGGTGATGATGGTTCCGACAGGGCTTACAGCCATAAAAAGGGCGGTGTCAGTGAACATTACGACAAGGCTGAATACGAATCCGAGCCATGCGCCTGCGAACACTCCGTAAAGAGCCGCACCAACGATGATGGGTACAAGTACGAGGGTGATCCTGAAGATACCCACGGGAATGCTGAGGGAAAGTGCCTGAAGAACGACAACGATGGCTGTCAGCAATCCGAGTCCTACGATAGTCTGTGTCTTGTTATTGATATTCATTTTTCACTCCTTTGCTGCCGCTCCTCATCAGCCGGGATACGGCGCAACCCGATGCACTATTACATCCAAGCGCATTATAACATATGAACGCACTTTGTCTTGTTCTTTTTTTCATACATTAATAAGGACAGCGCAGCTCCGCAACGACCATCGCTTTCTTTTGGTCGACCAGCCTGAACATCAGCGTGTGCGCCGTAGGATCGACCAGAAAATCCTCCGGGAAATAACCCATGTCGTAAAGGAAGTTCTTGATCTGCTTATCGATCTTGTAATCCTCGGAAGGCACAACAACCTTGAGGGTGTATTCCTTCGTTCCGGAAACGAGTGAAAGGAAACCCTCCACATCGCCGTTTCCTATGCAGCCGAGAATCTCTACAGACCTTGTGAGCAGATATGTATCATATGCTTCATCCCATTCCCTGCGCAGCTTATCACTTACCTCGCCGAATGAATAATTTGCAACCAGATACTCTCCTATCTCATGCGTAAGCTTTCTGCTTCCGGATGGATTAAGGTGAGTCGAATCCGCATAATCGGTCCTGTTGTTCAGGAACGCATCATTCCTGCAGAAATTCAGGAACGGAACTCCCTTTTCCTCGAAGTAAGCCTCGAAGGAATTGACCGCGGGATAAAAGTATGACTGATATCTCATTCCGGGTGCGGGTGCGCATGTAAATACGACATCAATGTCATTTTCTCTGCACAGTTTTATCACGTCGCCAATATGGAGCTTGTCGGGATCGAACGAATCTCTTGAATAAGCCTCGTCCCCTCCCCATTCCGCATAGGGCTGTCCTTCATGAACGACGCGGTCCTCTCCTCCCATGAATGCATTTGCCGTTACATAGATATCCTCTTCTCCGAGCATGCTCCATCTGTTGTGATAGATGGCAAGCGGGAAAAGATATTCGTTAAGATCATATCCGTCGGTCAGTTCATTTACCGCACGCACTTTAAGTATGCTGAGCGGCATATGGTCGAGGGATTTATGAAGATATGCCTGCAGGCCCTTGTCCGATTCCGGTGTGACGACATTCACACTGAAGAGCGAGATGTCAAAAAAGACCACCTTGGGAGGATGATATTTGATCGCATTCTGCAGCTGCCAATATGATGCGATGACATTCTCATTATGCTGCGCCATATTGTACGAACGTATTCCGTATTCTTCCCAGAGCTGCAGCGGAACCACGCCGTCGATCACACGGCTCGATCCGAAAAAGAGAACGTCAAAGTCTTCTTTTTCGGAATAGAATCTGTCGTACTTCGAACAGTTCTCCTTATCACGGAGCAGACGGTCCGCCCCCAGTGTGGATGAGACAAGAAGCACCGTGAACAAGACCCATGATACGATTGTTTTCAATACTTTATTTTTCATTTCTAAAACCTGAAATATATGAATGCGGCAGCGTCATACTCCGTACCCCAGATACCGAAGATAAGTATCGCTTCGATGATCAGAACGGGGAAAAGTATCCTGAACCACATGTTCTGTTTCTCCAGCCACTCCCTCACATGGATTCCGTTCTCATGAAGTATATCCACAAAAAGAAGTATGCCTATCGAGATCAGCATGAACCAGAAATTCCTCTGATCGAGTCCGAGTGTATAAAGACTTCCGTCGGTAAATATACCGATGTTTCGGACGGTGACCATCTGCTTAAGAATCTCCAGTGCCTTGTCGGTTCCCTGTGCGCGGAAGAATATCCATGAAAAGTCCACAAGTAGAAATGTGACTATGCTTCCGAGGATCCTGTTCGAAAGAACATCGGGTTTCCAGCCGAGCACTTTTCCGGTCTTCTCACGCACTCCTTTGAACAGACCGGAGAGAACAAGGTAAAGACCGTTTATTCCGCCCCATACGACATAGTTCCACATCGCTCCGTGCCAGAGGCCGCTGAGCAGGAAAACAAAGAGCATGTTGAAGGAGCTTCTTATCTTTCCTTTTCTGTTTCCTCCGAGAGGAATGTAAACGTAATCCCTGAACCATCCCGTAAGAGAGATATGCCATCTTCTCCAAAAATCCCTGACTGATGCGGCAAGGTAAGGCTGTCTGAAATTCTCGGTGAGTGTAAATCCCATCACGGATGCGGCACCCACGGCGATCGTTGAATAGCCCGCAAAGTCACAATAGATCTGTACGCCGAAAAGCATTGATGCTATCGCCAGATACCATCCGCCGTATGTATCATAACTTCCATATACCGAATCGACGAAGATCGCTATGCGGTCCGCAATGACCATCTTCATAAAAAATCCCCAGAGCATGAGCTGAAGTCCGTTCTTCACCCTCTGCACATCAAAGGTATGCTTTTCATCAAACTGATGCAGAAGCTTTCCCGCACGTTCGATGGGACCGGCGACAAGCTGTGGGAAGAATGAAACGAATGCGGCATACTTAAACACATTCTTTTCAGGCTTCAGATCTCCGCGGTAGACATCGATGATGTATCCCGCTGCCTGAAATACGTAGAAGGAAATTCCGACAGGAAGAACAAGACTGTACCCGGGTACCTGTAATCCGAGATGCAGCGCAGAAAATGCCTGATTGATATTTGTAATAAAAAATCCGAGGTATTTATACAGGAACAGAACACCGAAGACGAGCAGCAGGGATAGGGCAAGAAACGCCTTCCTGTGTTTTTTCTTTTCGGTGCGTCCCAGAAGTATACCGCAGCCGTACGTCACGAGCGTGCATCCCGCAAGCAGCAGGGCGTATCTCGCATCCCAGTTCATATAGAAATAGTAGCTTGCCATAAGAAGCCAGATATATCTGAACCTATGCGGGATCACGAAGTACAAAAGCGTGGCGACAGGAAAAAATATAATAAAAGAGATCGAATTAAAAAGCACGACAAAAACCTTTCTCCCCACCCCAAAAATATAGGGACCGGACAAAGGGCTTTTCCGGTCCCGACATCTTCTAAGGTATTATACATCAATTATCTTTGCCACGCCTTAAGACTTTCTTAAGATTCTCACTCTCCCGCTTTTGCGGATATGATCCAGGGCGCGGGCTGTGACTCGAAAAGATTCTTGGAGTTGAGCTTTGATACGGAGATCTGGATGATATTGACCTCATTCATTCCGAATCTCGAGAGAATATCCCTCATTGAAGCTGCAACCCTGAAATCAAGTGTATAGATGACGAATTCCATATTGGGATTAAGCTGTGTGAGATATGAGATCTCCTGTTCCATGCTCGCACTTGCGACAAGCATTGTGCAGTCGGGAACGGGAAGATCCTTCATGGTCTTCGCATCGACATGATCGACTATGGAGATATTCTTAAGTCCGAATTTTCCTACATTCTCTTCAAGAGTCTCTCTGTCGCTCTCTTTGTACTCAACGGCGATAACGGAGCCTTCTCCGCAGAGCATTGCCGTCTCAACGGCAATGGATTCACCGGAGATAACGCAGTAATTCTTATTTTCCGCAACCTGCATCTTGGAAAGGATGACGGAACGGATCTCGCTTCCGACATACTTAACGGAACCGGTCGCAAAATTCTTGTTGTCCATTCCGAACTTGATAACGGAACGGGCGTTGGGATTGAGGACGATCATTCCGGCGCTCGCATTTATGCCACGGTCGATCATGTCGGCAACGAGCTTTCTCTTGATCTCACCGACAGGCTCGGAGCCTTCGTTGTAGATGACCTCGCACTCGCCGAGTCCCACACTCCACATGCGGTAGAAGATATCCTGGTCACCCGCCTCGGTAAATACGAGTGTGCAGCGATGTGCCTCGACCGTGGGGATCAGGTTCTTGTTCTTTCTTGTGATATCAAGGATCTTGACATGCTCAAGATCGATATCGGTATTTGCCGAAAAGTACTGGAGCCAACTGATAATATGGTCATTACTGAAGAGTTGTTTTGACATATCTGCCTCCTTACTTGCACTTGGAAAGGAGATCTTCCCACTTTTTGTCTACATACTTCTGTGCGGCTTCGAGTGTCCATTCGTTGCCCTGCTTGAAGCAGTGTGCGAATCTGGTCTGAAGCTTCATAAAATCCTCAACGGGGAGTTTCTTCTTGGGCTCATATGTAAGTCTGTATTCACCGTCAACAACCTCGTAGAGAGGCCATACGCAGGTGTCGATGGCAGCCTTGCAGATGGTGATCAGGTCCTCCTGGGGATATCCCCATCCTCTGGGGCAGGGAGTAAGGACATTGACGAATGTGGGACCCTCGGTGTAGATTGCACGGTGAGCCTTCTCACTGAAGTCCTTCAGATTTCCGAAGAGGGTGGTCTGTGCGGCATAGCGTACGCCGTGTGCGACGACTATTTGTGTAAGATCCTTCTGGTCCTGCTTCTTACCTACCGATTCGACACCCGAAGGAGTAGTGGTTGCGGCAGCGAATCTGGGAGTCGCGGAAGATCGCTGTGTACCGGTGTTCATATATGCATTGTTGTCATAGCAGAAGTATGTGAAGTCATGACCTCTTTCGAGAGCACCGGAAAGTGACTGGAATCCGATATCATAGGTACCGCCGTCACCGCCGATAATGAGGATCTTGTAATTGGTATCGGGATTGATCTTGCCCTTTCTCTTCATGACTTCGACCGCAGCGCATACGCCCGATGCGGTGGATGATGCATTTTCAAAGGCAGTGTGGATGTATGAATCATCCCATGCGGTGTAAGGATACTGGAAGGATGAAACCTCGAGACATCCGGTCGCATTACAGATGACAGCCTTGTCATTTTCGTCAACCGCACGCATCATCGCACGGCAGACAATTCCCGCTCCGCATCCGGCACAGAGTCTGTGACCGGGATTGAAGCGTTCTTTTTTATTCATTTCCTCTTTAAGATTATATGCCATTTCACTTACCTCTCACGCTGTCCCATATGTGTATAGATCTCGCCGGTCTCACCGGTTTCGGCGATATTTGCAAGTCTGTCGAAAACAGTCTTGGCCGAATCAACGGTGAAATCCCTTCCGCCGAGTCCGAACACAATATCCACCATAAGAGGTCTGTTCTTCATGTTGTAGCATGCTCCGCAGGTTTCGGCATATAAGGGTCCGCCGCATGCAGAGAAGCCTTCGCTCTTGTCCATTACCGCAACAGCCTTGCAGTTAGCAATCGCCTTCGCAATCTCTTCACCGGGGAAGGGCCTGAACACCCTTACCTTTACAAGACCTGCCTTGACGCCGTTCTTTCTGAGCATATCGACACATGCCTTTGCGGTACCCGCACTCGATCCCATGATGACCATGGCGATCTCTGCGTCTTCCATCTTGTACTCTTCGATGAGTCCGTATTTTCTTCCGAAGGTCTTCTCGAAATCCGCTGCGACATCAAGGATGACTTTCTTGGCATTCATCATCGCATGAGCCTGTGCAACCCTTGCTTCCATGTAGTAAGCACTGATTCCGTATGGGCCCACCGCAAGAGGATTCTCTTCCTTGAGAAGGTAATTCTCGGGATGATATTCGCCTACGAAATTCTTTACGGTCTCGTCCTCTTCAAGCTCGATGTTCTCGATCGCATGGGAAGTGATGAAGCCGTCCTCGCAGATCATGAGGGGAAGTCTTACATCGGGATGCTCGGCGATACGATGTGCCTGAAGATAGTTATCATATACTTCCTGGTTATTCTCGGCATAGATCTGGATAAATCCGGAATCTCTCTCTGCCATTGAATCGGAGTAGTCGTGATTGATGTTGATAGGGCCCGTAAGCGCACGGCATGCTACCGCAAGGACCACGGGAAGTCTTGAGGATGCCGCAACATAAAGGACCTCGTTCATGAATGAAAGGCCTGCGGATGAAGTTGCGGTGACTGCCCTGCAGCCCGCTGCTTCCGCACCGAGACATGCGGAAAGTGATGAATGTTCACTCTCAACGCAGATAAATTCGGTATCGACCTTGCCGTCAGCCACATACTGTGCGAAGTACTGGGGAATCTCAGTCGAAGGTGTTATGGGGAACATTGCGAATACATCGGGATTGATCTGTCTCATCGCGGTGGCGATGGCCTCGTTTCCCGAAAGTCTTTCTCTGATACTCATCAGCCTTCCTCCTTCCAACGGATTGCCTGGAAGGGACAAGCTTTTATGCAGATTCCGCATCCCTTGCAGTGTTCGTAATCAAATTCGTCTCTTTTTCCGTCAGCAACGGGTATGGATGCATCGGGGCAGAAAGGTGCGCAGAGAAGACACTGCTTGCACTTTTCCCTGATCCACTCGGGAGTCTTGGATCTCCACTCACCCGTCTTGGTAAGCCTGCTCGTGCCGGCTTCATAGATCTCACAGCCGATTGTAACATCCTGCCATGCTATATGTTCGTTTATCTCTTCAGCTTTTAATCCCATCTTTAACCTCTCACTTCCTTCATAGCCGCTCTCAGACACTGGAGATTTCCTTCAACGAGCTGGGGCTTCTTGGCAAATTTATGTCTGTAGGAGCTTTCCATATCCTTGAGGAACTGTTCCTTTTCAACACATCCGCTCACTTCGACGACTGCGGCGAGCATCGGTGTGTTGGGGAAGTATTTTCCGAGATATGCGATGGAAATGGCTCTTGCATCTATGGTGCAGACCCTTCCGGCGTAACCCTTGAGCAAAGGCTTGAATTCCTCGGGGTCCTTGGAAGAGTTGATTATAATGGCACCTTTTTCGGAAAGTCCCGCGGTAACATCCACGCTCTCCAGAAGAGTCTCATCAACGACCGCAACATAGTCGGGATCGTAAATGTTCGAGTGGATGGGGCATCTTTCATCGGAGATCCTGTTATACGCCGTAATGGGCGCACCGGATCTTTCGGGGCCGTACTCGGGGAAGGACTGTACGTACTTTCCCGACATAAATGCCGCATCGGCGAGAAGCTGGCTTGCGGTCTTCGCACCCTGGCCGCCTCTTCCGTGCCATCTGATTTCAATCATGTCTTCCATATCGTTTCTCCATAAATCTTTATTTCACGGCTTCAAAAAGAAACCAATTTCTTCGCTTTATGCATCCTCTTCGGATTTCTCGGAAGGTGCCTTCGTTGCGGCATATTCCGAATAGCTCTTTCCCGTATACTTCTTAAAACACCTTCCGAAATAGTTCGGATCGGGAATGCCAACCTTGGCCGATACCGCAAACATCTTGGCTTCGGGTGATGCGAGCTTCATCGCATTCTCCATACGGCACTCGGTGAGATACTGTGCAAATCCCTTGCCGGTCTCGGTCTTGAACTTACGGCTGAGATAGGATGAACTGAAGCCGAAGGCCTGTGCCACGGATGTAAGGTTGAGCGTTGAGTCCGTGTAGTTTTCCTGGATGTATTTCATGACGGAATCGGTCGCGGACATCTGTCCGGATTCCGTCTCGTTATCGTAGCGGTAGAAGGTGACTCTTTCATCAAGCTTGGTCTTGACCTTGCCGAGCACTTCGTTGACCTCGGACCTGACCATGGGCTTGAGCATGTATTCGAATATGGGAAGGCTTACACACTTTCTCGCATATTCGAATTTATCGAATGCAGTCATGATGACGATTATGAGATCCGGATATCTCTTGGATGCGATCTCTGAAAATTCTATTCCGTCCATGAAGGGCATGGAAATATCAACGAATGCAAGATCGGGCTTGATATCGTCGATGATATTGATCGCCTCGATACCGCTGGCAGCCTCTCCGACAACGGTCATGTCGAAGTTTTCCCACGATATTGAATTCTTCATGAGCTTTCTGGCAGAAGCTTCATCGTCTATTATCATAACATTGTACATTTATGATACCTCCCTGCGTCTGACCGCCGGAATGACCAGCTCTATCTTGGTGAATTCGCCTTCTTTGCTGTCTATTTTGACCACGTCATCGATATGTGAGTAGTAACGTACCCTTTCTATGGTACCCCAGAGTCCAAAGCTGTCCTCGACACCCTGTGTAGTTTTCTTTTTACCTGACATGATCTCCTGCGCGGTCTCGTAATTCATTCCGACACCCGTGTCATAAACAGAAAGGTGAAGGATGCCTTCTACGATATGTGCGGAGATCTTGATGACTCCGGGTTCTCCTTTTTGCCTGATACCGTGATAAATACTGTTCTCTACGAGAGGCTGGAGTATCAGCTTGGGAACGATGCAGTCTCCCGCCTCCTCATCGACATCGTATTCGTCCTCGAGGATGTCACCGTATCTGAGCTTCTGGAGAGACAGGTAGTCTCTTACGATCGCTACTTCTTTTTCAAGTGTTATCTCCCTGTCACCCTTACTGAGGAAGTTTCTGTAGAATCTTCCCAGAGTTTCAAGTGCGGAGCTTACGTCCTCGGAACCGTTCTCCAGTGCAAGTGCGCTTATGGTTCCGATCGAATTATATAAAAAGTGAGGTTTTATCTGTTCCTGGAGCACTCTCATCTCCGCTCTCTGGACAGATTGTTCCTTACTCAGAAGTTCCTGGATCAGCTGTTTAACCCTGGCAACCATCGAGTTGTACGCTTCAACAAGCAGTCCGATCTCGTTATTGGGCAGTTTTTCTTCAAGGGGAACAAGTTCATCCTTGTCACCGCTTTCCATTGCCCTGGAAAGTCTGAAGATCGGCCTGGTTATATTGAGGGTTATGTATCTTCCGATGACTGTCAGTGATATGACGATTACCGCCATAAGGAAGATGAAGATTCTCATAGTATCGCCGGGTATCGCGGTGCCTTCCATTTTGTCGACACTCAGAAGCACGAGGGAAGTACCCTTTATGCCCATACCCGAGACCATGATACGCTCATCACCCTCTTCTCGGATCTGATGGGCGCATTCATATGATGCAAGAGAGATGTTGTAGTATTTTACAAGATCCCTATTACCGGTAACATAGTTTCCGGTCCTGCTGATGATACAGATATTGTCCTCCGGATATGCCATAAGGTCCTGATCGAGGACGCTTTTGGAGATCATCATCATCATATATCCGGAAAGCTGCTGGTTATTTAAATCATAAATAGCGCGCTCAATGGAGACAAACGGTTGATTGTTTATCTTCATCAGCGCGCCATTACCGTTAACATATTGTGCCGGTCTTCCCGAAAGAGCAACAACCCTTACGGGCCAGCGGTCTTCGGAAAAGATCGTATCGTTAAGAGTATATACTTTGGGCTTGGTGCAGGCGTAAATACCGTCCTTACGGAAGATATATACGGAGTCCACGCCCGTGGTAACATTCAGGATCGCCTGAATGCCGTATTTTGCGTCATTTGCCTCACTCGGACCCACTTCGCCGGATGATGCTCTTAAAAAGCACATTACATCCTCATCCATTATGATAAGTCTGGAGAGTTCCAGATAACTTTCAAAGGATGAACTGATGCTTCCGGATAATCCGAGGAGTCTGATCTCTGCCTCTCTGACCGCAGAATCCTGTTCCTCCTTCCTTATGATAAGGAAGGTGGAAACGATAAATGCTACGGTCATAACCGCAACTACGATAAAGAGCATAAAACGTAGTCTTCTTGACAGCGATCCTCTTCGCATAGAACAATACCGCCTTTAAATCAACCCTTGACGGCACCGACAACGAAGCTTTCCTGAATTCTCTTACTCATGAAGACGTAAACAAGAAGCATAGGGAAGGTAGCAATAACAAGTGCGGCACCTATGGGTCCCCACTCAGTGGTATACTGTCCGGACAGAGCCTGGATACCAACGGGGAGTGTCTTGTACTTGGAATCACTTATGAATACGTTAGCAAACATCAGCTCGTTCCAGCACTGAAGGAATGTGTAGATAGCGATGGTTGCAAGAGCGGGCTTCATAAGAGGGATGATGACAACGCCGAATGTCTTCCAGGGTCCGCATCCGTCTATACATGCCGCCTCATCAAGTTCCTTCGGGATCTCTACCATGAAACCGGTACAGATCAGGATTCCCATTGCCAGCGAGAATGCCGCATAAGGGAAGATAAGAGAGAAGTGTGAATTGAGCATGTGCAGATCTCTCAGGGTGATGAATACGGGTACGATCGATGCATGGATGGGGATGGTAAGTCCCAGCATGAAGAATGCATTGGTCTGTGAGCTTCCCTTCCATACAAGACGGGTGATGGCATATGTTGCCATCATGGAAGCGATGATTACAAGAGCAATGGCACTTGCGGAAACGATTACAGAGTTAACGAAATATCTGGGCATGTTTCCTGTATGCCAAGCAGATGCGTAGTTAGACCATCTCCACTCCCAGGGGAGTCCGATGAGGTTCTTACCGAAGATCTCTTCGTTGGTCTTGAGTGAGAAAGTGAACATCCAATAAACCGGGAAAAGGTTTATGAGTGCCCAGATCACCAGGAGAATATAGATTCCCAGTGTTCCTATACCGAATTTTTGTACCGAATGATCGGAACTGTTATTATTATTGATCGCCATGTCAGTCATTCTCCTTAAATGCCTTGGAAATAAGCAGTGCAAATGCGAAGCAGAGTATGATCATCATCACTGCGATGGTAGAACCCATTCCGTAACGGTTACGCTGGAAGAGCATCTCGATCATGACGGTTGAAGGAACTTCGGTTGCATGAAGAGGTCCGCCGTTGGTAAGGACGTAAATAAGGTCGAAGGATTTGAGTGATCCGGTCACCGCGAAGATAACACTGACCTTGATGATGGGCTTGATCGAAGGAATAACGATATACTTGTTAACCTGTCTCTCTGTTGCACCGTCGATACGAGCTGCTTCACGAAGTTCGGGCGAAACGCCTTTAACACCCGCATACATCAGCAACATATGATAACCGACATATTGCCACAGGGTCGGGACGAATACGGATACAAGTGCCGTCTTGACATCACCGAGCCAGATCCTGGTAAGGCTCTCAAGTCCGAGTGCATTGAGTGCGGAGTTAAGAAGACCGTAATCAGGGTTGTAGATCTTCAGCCATAACTGACCGATAACAACAGTGGAGATCAGTACGGGCATGAAGTAGATTGAAAGGAAAGGTCTCTCACCCTTGATGCCGCGTCCGAGAACGAGTGCAAGTCCAAGG
>JAFZWW010000033.1 GCA_017617005.1 Lachnospiraceae bacterium | reverse complement strand
GCTTGCGGCACTTGCCGTATTCCTTTTCGTATACGTCGGCAGAAAACTTACCGACAAGCTCGCCGAGAAGTGGTCAGCTGAAAACATCAAGACCAAGCCTGGAGTCGCATATCAGTACGTCGCGGCACATCCCGATGAGTATCAGAGGATCTGTGAACTGAATCCTGCATTCAACGAGAAGTACATGGTCAACGAAAAGGGAAGACTTGTAAAGAGAAAATAAGCATTAAAGAGATAAGAAAACCGGAAGCATATGCTTCCGGTTTTTTGTGTCTTAAATGGTGTCTGCTTCAGATATCCAGCTTCTTATCAAGGATATTCGCGGAGATCCTGTACATCAGGACGGCAGTCACACCATAGATCAGAATATTTATGACCGGTCTGTCTATGGCAGAGATAAGGCAGCAATCCGGTCCGAACAGATCATATCCCTTGCCGAATGCCAGCCATTCTGAATATGAGTACTCTATCCGTGAAAATAAATCCATGATCAGAAGATGAACATTGTACATGACTATGCCGGATATAAATATCACTCCTTTTTTCTGGAGGATATTGTATTTTCCGCAGATCCGGCTTGATACGGTCAGTGTGAAAACAAATGACAGATAAATATTCGCGGCTATCACTGCAAAAGCAATGATGAGAATTACGATAGTCAGCACTGTCTTTGCTACCGGTGAAGACAATCCGTTCATAGTGTAGTTGTCGACAATATCGCTGTAAAGATTACCTACTCCCCAGCGTTCAACGCGTTCCTTTGCTATCGAATCGGAGATGCCGAGTCCGGTGAAAAATATGATCAGCATGATCCCCAGGCGGGCAGCTGCAAGTTTCAGATTGGAATTAAGGTGCTCATGATTCTTTACCGGAAAAGAAAGCCTCACAAATCCCTCATCGGTGAAAAGAAGGTTGTATAATCTCTTTATCATGGCAACCCCTGTCAGGACAATGATAAGTGCACCGATGAAAACAAATATCGTTTTCATTAAAAAAGCGGTATCGGTGGAAGAACTGTTCGACACTGCGGTGCAGATGACCGAGAGCAGCATATATACCGCCACAAGTGAAGTGAATATAAGCATCAGTTTTCCGGTCTCATTTGATTCCAGCTTATATATTCTCTTATTCATCTGAATTCCTCCATATAAGTCTCTGCAAGTGACCTGCCGGTCTCGGATCGTATCTCTTCAACGGATCTGTGGAAAAGGATCTTTCCTTCATTTATAAAGATTGCTTCATCAAGTGCCTGCTCCACATCGCCTATCTGATGTGTAGAGATCAGAAGTGATGAGTCTTCCGGAACACATCCCAGCATGATCTTAATGATGCCCTCCTTAGTTACCGGATCGACTCCGTTAAAGGGTTCGTCAAGGATAAAGAGTCTTGCTTTTCTGGACATTGTCAGAAGTATCTGGACCTTCTCCGCATTTCCCTTAGAGAGCTTTCCGACATAGCCTTCTTTTTCAATATTCAGCTTCTTCAGATTTTCTTCTGCGGTGCCTTTGTCGAAATCTTCATACATAAGCTCATACATATCGAGAAGATCGCTTACTTTGCTTCCGGCATTGTATACAACACGATCGGGAGAATAGGAGACCAGAGCTTTTGATCTTTCTCCGACGGCGGTTCCGCATATGACGATTGAACCGGATTCGTCATGTATCATTCCCGTAAGAATCTTGATAAGCGTTGTCTTTCCGCTTCCGTTCGGTCCGAAGAGGCCGACTATCCTGCCGGAACAAATCGTCAGGTTTATATCATCAAGAGCTTTTTTCTTACCGTAGATGTGGCTTAAGCTTTTGCATTCGACTAATGTACTCATGTCATTCTCCTCTTATAAAAGTTTGACGGCTTCTTCTTTGCTTATGCCGAGTTCCTTCATCTTCGCAAGAAACTCCGCAGCCGATCTTTTGGCCAGTTCTTTTCTTGTCTTCTCTATAAGGGATTTATCATCGGTAACAAATCTGCCGCTTGTTCGCTGGCTGTATACGAGACCGATCTTTTCAAGTTCACCGTAGGCTTTTTGCATGGTGTTGGGATTGACCGCAGCCTCTACGGCAAGATCTCTCACTGTGGGCAGTTTATCTCCGGGAGCATATTTGCCTGAGACGATATCCGATTCTATGCGTTCGACTATCTGGATGAATATGGGTTTGTCAGAATCAAGGTTCCAGGGCATCCTTTTTCTCCTTTGTTATCCTGCCTGTTGGGGCGGTTGGTTATCTTGTACTACTGATATAGTACAATAATACAAAAATAAGTGTCAACATTTTTGTTGACAAATTTGGTTTATCGCGATAAACTGATTTTAGTTTACAGGAATAAACCAAACGAGGTGTTGATATGAAAGATATAGAACTTGGAGCAGTACAGGAGAGATTCGCGGATATCGTGTGGGCCAACGAACCTATAGGATCCGGCGATCTTGTGAAGGTATGCGAGAAGGAACTCGGATGGAAGAAACCGACTACATATACGGTTCTCAGAAAGCTCTGTGAAAAGGGACTTATGAAGAACGAAGACGGAGTTGTGACCACTCTCATGAGGAGGGATGAATTCTACTCCGCAAAGAGCGAACAGATAATCGAGGATTCATATGAGGGATCGCTTCCCGCATTCATCGCAGCATTTACCTCAAGGAAGAAGCTTTCGAATGCCGAGGTGGACGAGATACAGAAGATGATCGATGAATTCAGGAAGGGAAATAAGAAATGAGTGTAGTCTTTCTTAAAATATTAAATCTGTCTTACAGTGCTTCGTGGCTGATACTTGCCATCGCCCTGGTCAGAATTTTCATAAAAAGGGCTCCCAAGTGGATTATCTGTCTTCTCTGGGCCCTGGTTGCATTAAGGCTTCTGATACCTTTTTCGCTTGAGAGTGCCGTTAGTCTCTTACCCAGCAGCGAGGTTGTTCCGGCTGATATCGTGACGAATGATAATCCTCACATTGAATCAGGAATATATGCATTCAACAGCGCAGTCAATCCTGTAATAGAGACGGCTATGGCTCCGGTAGAGACCGCAAGCGTAAGCCCCATGCAGATCGCAGTTGAGATCGCATGTCTTGTATGGCTTGTCGGAGTTCTTGCGATGTCGGTATATGCGTTCATAAGCTACGCAAGGATCGTAAGAAGGGTAAGGACTTCGGCATATGTTGAAGACGGAGTGATGGAATGTGACGAAGTAAAGTCACCGTTCATTCTCGGAATCATCCGCCCCGTAATATATGTGCCATCGGGACTGGACAGCGAAACTCTCGGACTTGTGCTGGCACATGAAAGAGCTCATCTTTCAAGGCATGATCATTTCTGGAAGCCGCTCGGATTCGCGCTTTTATCGGTCTACTGGTTCAACCCTTTAAGCTGGATCGCGTATGTCCTTCTTTGCAGGGATATAGAATCCGCATGCGACGAGAAGGTAATACAGGGTAAGGGAGCGGATTACATGGCTGCATACTCCCAGGCTCTTCTGGATTGCAGCGTTCAGAGAAGAAGGATCGCGGCATGCCCCGTTGCGTTCGGCGAGACCGGAGTTAAGATGCGTATAAAGAATGTTCTCAATTACAAAAAGCCTGCGTTCTGGATAATCATTGCTTCTCTGGCGGTGTGTGCGGTTTTGGCTGTTTGTTTCCTGACGAATCCGAAGAAAGATGAACCATCGGGTGAAGTATCCGGGGCAGTTCCCGAAAATGTTGTCGTCGAACAGAGTACGACTTTTGATGAGGAAAGAATATATTATTACAGCGGAAATCATTTTACCGGAACCGGGATGGATCCCTATAACCTGATAGATTTTTACATATCATTTTCTCCGGACGGAACCTATACCTGGTATGAAACTCCCATAAGCAGTTTCATCGGATCCGGAACGTATTCGATCAATGACGGAGTCATTACCATGACCGATGATGCAGAGATGACCGGAACCGAAAGAGTGAACATATTTACCATAT
>JAFZWW010000032.1 GCA_017617005.1 Lachnospiraceae bacterium | reverse complement strand
CTCGAGGATGACTTCTCCGAGCCTGTCTATTGCAAGTGCGGGGGTGCCGCCGCCGAAATACAGACTGGTAACTTTTCTCTTGTTAGGGGACTGACGTCCTACGATATGGATCTCGCTTATGAGCGCGTCGATATATCTGTCACAGGTATCCTGGTCGAATCTTGTCTTGCAATAAGGACAGAAGTCGCAGACATGCTTGCAGAAAGGAATGTGAACGTACAGGCCGAGTTCATCGATCCCATGGAATCTCAGGTTTTCATCATAGTCATTCTTGAAAACAAAAGGTTTCAGTGAACGTGTGAGCCAGATACGTGCAAGATCAGTTTTCAGATTCATAACAGTACCCCCTAGGTCTTAAATATATTTAAGATAAGTCCGAAGCATGTCGAAGATTATCTTAAAATTCCCCTTAAACAGAAGTGTATATTCCGCAACGAAGAAATACCCGCATTCGTCGCAGAGCCCCGGAACATCTATACATCTTCCGCATGTCGACACCTTTCCGTTTTCTATTACCACGCACTGGTGGCACGGTGTCGGAAATGAATTGTTTATCAGATAGGGAAATGCACTCTTAAGGTTAAAAACGGGGCATTTCTCCTTCATCATCTGTTTGATGACATCGCAGCACTCTTTCTTTTCTTCTTTTGAAAGAGCCAGCTCCCTCGTGTCGGGATAGGGTGTGTGGAAGTTGAACGAAACCGCACGCACATTCTTCGTATCCCTTGCCGTGATGCACACATCACGGACGTGATCCTTGTTGATCTGATTTATCGCCATATAGAAACAGATATTGTCCGAGGTGGCGGAAGCGATGTTCCCCATTATTGTATCATAAGTATCGCCCCTGACCATATTATGGCGTTCTTTATCCCCGTCGAGGGAAAGAAGTATGAGGTCAGCCTCAGGAAGGTCTATCGGAAATGTGCCGTTTGTCACGACATTCACGATAAGAAAACCCATCTCCTTAGCCTCAATGACCAGGTCCCTGAGGTTCTTCCCGGAATCCTTCCACATGAAGGTCTCGCCGCCGCAGAAAAAGAGGATCCTGACGCCCATATCATAGAGCTGTCTCATCTCTCCTTTTATCTGCTCATAAGGATGGATGACCGCTGTGATATTATTGACGGAGCAATGCTTGCAGTGAAGATTGCATTTGTCGGTAAGGATAACGGTCCCCAGGATGGGGTCTTTCTTTTTAAACAGTATTGTCTTTATTCCGAATCCCGCAAAATGCAGGAATGACGATACCTTCATATCATTTCTTTCTCAAAACCGTGATGGCACCGAAATGCTGTATATCGAATTCTTCGGGAGCATTCTCTTCGAGCATCTTCATATGCTCTTCTTCCCACTTTGCGATCTCTTCGGGCGAAAGCGAAGCACCGACTCCCCTTGAAGCCTTCATACGTCCGTGCCATGCCTGTCTCGTAAAGTGAACGTTCAGATCGTATTCTTCGTGGTCTTCCTTGTCGAAGCGCTCAAAATAAACATCCGGGATCCAGAGCTCGTGTTTCTTTTCACCGGCACCGGTCCACTTCGGAGAATACTTAAGGATGATCTGTTCGCTCTTTCCCGCAATCTCATCCTCAAAGGGCTTCCAGGCCATGTACAGGTAGACGAGCTTTCCTCCGGGCTTAAGCATATCTGCGAGCTTGGGTACAACCTTCTCGTGGTCAAAATACCAGTAGCACTGGCATGCGGTGATCACGTCGAAAGTTTCGTCCGGAAAAGAAATATCCTCTGTGGCAGATGCGGCAAAATCTATGTCCATCCCTGCTTCCGCCGCAAGGCGCTTTGCCTGCTCTATCTGCTCGGGTGAAATATCACGGCCTGTCCACTGTGCACCGTATTTATACATATTTCTGGGAAGAACTCCCGTGCCCGTTCCGAGATCCAGAACCTTCTGACCCTTTATGCAGAGTCCGCGGTCGGTCAGCCTTCTATAGAATTCCTCGGGATAGATGTCCCTGTATCTGGCATATTCCTCTGACGTCCTGCCCCAGTCGAATGCCTTTCCGGCATCTATTCCCGCCTTTTGAATGACCATAAATACTCCTGATTTAGGGAATAAAAAACAGTTCCCACGTTTCATCTGTCCAATGAAACCCGGAAACCGTCACCCATGTTTCGAACATGTTTCACTGTTTTTATATTTTATCACTTTTTTGCCATATTATCACGGTATTTATGCGCAGAAAGCCGTCCTGCATACAGATCCCGCAAAACGCGGAAATGATGATATAATGAAAGTGCTTTTCGGTCATTTGCAGTCATATCACATCTTGATTTCGTAAGGAGAATAACTATGGGTATCTTGGGGAAAATGTTTGAAAAAAAGAACTGTGATGTATGCGGCGAGGAGATAAAACTGCTCGGAAACCGCAAGCTTGAGGACGGAAATCTCTGCAAAAACTGTGCAAATAAGCTCTCTCCCTGGTTCGATGAAAGAAGACATTCCACAGTCGACCAGATAAAGCAGCAGCTGGCATACAGGGAAGCAAACCAGAGCAAGGTCAGCGCATTTCATTCAACTCAGTCATACGGACTCGGAAGCCAGAAGCTGTTTGTTGATATTAACGCAAACAGGTTCACCGTAGCTTCGGATAAGGATCTTTCCGGCGGAAATCCCGATATTCTCGATTTTGCGGATGCAAGATCCTGTGACCTTGACATAAAAGAAAACAGAACCGAGGAAAAGAGGACCGTCGACGGCAAATCCGTCAGCTACGTTCCTCCCAGATATAAGTATTCATACGATTTCTACGTAACCATCAGAGTGGACAATCCTTACTTTGATGACATGAAGTTCAAGATCAACAGCTTTTCCGTCGATACGGGAAATACCTGCATGACCGCAGGCGGAAACGCAGGCTGGAATCTCAGCACAAACGCGGGGCTCCGCGCCAACATGAACATCAACAAATACAACGAGTGCATCAGCATCGGCGACAATATCAAGAGCATGATAAACGGCTGGATGGGAATGCCGCAGAATAATGCCGCAGGTCTTGATCCTTCATCACCCGATGCCATTGCTCAGGCGATGCAGGCAGCCAATATGGCAGCCATG
>JAFZWW010000031.1 GCA_017617005.1 Lachnospiraceae bacterium | reverse complement strand
CCTTGCCCATGCCGTTCATTCCGCGGGCAATGATGATATTTCCTCCCGCAACAACGTGGGCACCTTCAACTACGCCGTATACGATGACATCTCCGGTCGCCTTTACTTCGAAGTTGGCTGCGATATTGCCATTGACCTGGACATTGCCGGTGAAATCGATGTTACCGGTGGAGTTGTCAACATTTTCAACGGTATAGATATTTGAAACGAAAACAGTTCCGTCTATGAGCTGGACCATTCCGTCAACGTCACTCTTGATAACGAGTCTGTCTTCGGAAAGAGTGATGTTCTTACCGAAATTGTGACGGAGCTTTTTGACCTCTCGGGGCTTGATGGGCGCACCCTGTATAGTCATTCCGGGTTCACCGGCATCCTCGGGGATAATGCGTGCGAGCATATCACCCTTCTTAACATTGTTAACTATTCCTAAATGGAAATAGTCCACGGAGCCGTCCTCATTCATGGCAGGCTTTGCGTGAACATCTGTGTTAAAGAAATATTCTATCTCGGCATCCCTTCCGTGTCTTGCGGGCTTACCCTTGGCAACGACTATATCGGTGGAATAGATACCGCTGCTTGCAAAAAGCTTCTGGAGAAGTTCGGTCTGAATACCGTACTTGATCATTCTGAAAGCCAGATCCTTCAGGAATTCTTCGACGGTCATCCTTTCTCCCGTATCCGAGGGAGGCGTGAATCTTGCGATGGCTTTCATATTGTCCTCGGAAACCGTGAAATTGTAATTCTCACGGATCGGCGGACATTCGCCGCTTCCGAGCTCGATCACTTCGTCCTTGCCGGACTTGATCGCATCCGTGATCTTGCCGGGTTCATAAGCGGTCAATCCGTTCATATCAAGATAATTGACCAGCTCCTGTGCCCTGACGGGTTCTCCGCCGTCCTTGGGCGCAAAAATCGAAACCCCGAATCCTCCGGGAGTTTTGATCACTTTAAAATATCCGTTTCTCATATGAGTTCTCCTAAGCAGATCAGGTCTGAGTGAGTATATCCATATACGGACCGAGCTTATCCTTCATCTTCTTAAGAGCTCTTGTGTGAAGCTGGGATATTCTGGATTCCGAAACTTCAAGTGTCTGCGCGATTTCCTTGAGTGTCATTTCCTCGTAGTAATACAACGTGATAATCTGCTGTTCTTTCTCGGAAAGACCCTTCAGCGCTTCCGCTAATTTCTCCGTGAGTTCCTTCTTATCGATGTTCTCTTCGGGACTCATGAAATGAGCTGTAGTCTGTGATGAAGGAGAAGATGCGACATCCGCACCGGATTCAACAAACTCGTCAAGACTGACAAGTCCGGTTATCTTCATCTGAGACTGCCACTCCGAATACTCGTCATCGGTAATGCCCAGAGCCTGTGCTATCTCTTCATCGGTAGCAACATGTCCCTTGGTGACTTCGATCTCGTGCATCACCGCATCTATCTTCTTCTGCTTCTGTCTGATGGTCCTGGGGATCCAGTCCATCTTGCGGATCTGATCGAGTATTGAACCTCTTATACGGAGTGAGGCATATGTTTCGAATTTAACATCCTTGAGATTGTCGAATTTATCTATCGCATCTATGAGTCCGAATATTCCGTAGCTGCACAGATCCTCAAATTCGACATTGTACCCCAGATACATGGAAAGTCTTCCGGCGACGACTTTAACGAGAGGAGCATATTCAATGATAAGCTTCTCCCTTACATCAGCCCCTCTGTTCTTGGCGTAGTCCTCAAGTAGTTTTTTTCTTGATGCCTCGTCCATAGATAACCGATTAATCTTCCCCCTGTCATATTTTCAGGATCTTACGATCCTTCTTCGTCCGCGGACTGGTCTACAGATCCTATCATCTCTCCGTCCGCGTCCTTTTCGATAACTTCGTCTTCCACCATTTCTTCTTTGCTGTTGACCTTGTCAAAGTGATCAAGGAACATCACGATGACAGAGCCTATGGCATAGAATATCAGAAATACGATCAGAAGACTTGATAATTTATATAATATACTGGCTCCCCTGATGAAGGTGATCACCGCAGTGACCAGTCCCGCAGATAACATCATGGTAAGGGGAATTAATCTTCTCTTCATCAGATGACCTTCTCCGGCTTTCCTACCGCCTTGATCACATAATCGCCGGTCTCCGGATAAAAGACGACCGTACGTCCGAAATTAAGTCCCGTATCTTCGGCTAAGATAGGTATACCGAGTTCTTTTAATTTGGCTTTTACCGCCTCTACGTTTCTCTCACCTACATTGAGATTGGTTCTGCTTGAAAGTGCGAACATCGTTGCGCCGCCTGCGATCTTGGCTACTACATTTCTCCTGACCGCTCCGAACTTCTCCATCTGCTTCAAAAGCTCCACTATACCGGTATCGGCAAATTTGGCGACATTGGTCTGATTTGCTATTACCGTGGAGTCGGGAAGCATGATGTGGGCAAGTCCGCCTACCTTGTTGTTCTTGTCCCTGAGTGCTATACCGACGCAGGATCCGAGTCCCAATGTGGTTATTCCGTTTGGAGGAAGGCAAGTCTTAAGGTCTGCCATTCCGACCTTTATGATTTCACTCATCTCTTATCTCCTTGGATCAAATACTTAAGTACGCTTCGTCTTACACGGGTAATCCGAGGGAGGTGAGTATTTTCTTATAGGATTCAACGTCCGGAACAAGAATGAAATATCCGTCGATCTGAACCTCGTCGAAGAATTTCGACTGGATCATAAGGATCTGGTCTCCGTATATTCCGAACTCGATCGCGGGAACGGAAAGGATCGCACCGGCCATATCAACGGTAAGTGCCGGAGGCGAAGGGTATATCTTGAGATTGGTAAGGGTGGAAAGCGAATTCAGATAAGCGCCGGTAATGATGTTTCCGACTTCCTGCATCGCGGATAATTCCATCTCGGTGAACTCTTCGCCGGGATCACCCATGCCCATCATGACCTTATTGATCAGATACTTGGCGCTCTTCTGCTCAACAAGGAAAAGCATGGATCCGGTTATATCGCCCTCGACTCCGAGGAATACACCGACCATGATCTGTTCCTCTCCGCCGATAGCCGTTCCGACATCGGAAAAGTCAAGAAGATCAACCTGGGGCACGCCCATATCGATCTTACATCCGAGCATCTGGGAAAGAGCCGTCATGGCATTTCCCGCACCGATGTTACCGATCTCTTTTAATACGTCATAATAATTCTGAGTTACATCAGAAAGACTAAGATCGCTCATAGAACCCCCAAAATGATTAATCAGATGTCATCAAGGTTAATGGTGCCGATGTCGAGGATGGAGATAAGCTGGTCTCCGTTCTTGCCTACGGCGCTGACGAATTTTCTGGATTCGGGTGAACCGCCCTCGGGGGTGGTGGACTCGATCTGGTCCTCGGAAAGCTTGATAACTTCCTTGACCTCGTCAACAAGAACACCGATGCTTCCTTCGGATTCAACCTTGAGAATGATGATCCTGGTGTCGCGTCCGATCTCATCTTCGGTAAGTCCCATCTTGAGTCTGAGGCTCATTACGGGAATGACTTCACCTCTGAGATTGATGACTCCCTTGAGATATGCGGGAACCTTGGGTACTCTTGTGATCTGCTGCATCCTGAGGATGTTGTCTATATAATTGATATCGATTCCGAAATCCTCATCACCGAGGCTGATGACTATATACTGG
>JAFZWW010000030.1 GCA_017617005.1 Lachnospiraceae bacterium | reverse complement strand
CGTATTTTGATGTGGAGGCATTCAGGGAGTCGGAATGGTATTACTGGGAACTGAGTTCAAACTTCAAGATCGTATATGTCCTCGCGGGAATACTGGGACCGCTGGCTTTAAAGAGGCTCTTTGATCTGATCTGTTTGCCGCTGCAGAAGATCGGCGGGAAAAAGCAGATTGCAACTTAAGCATATATATTTGCAACAACTGCAGGCATCTATGGAAGATTCGTAATTACTCCGTTATCATCGGGTTAAAGATGATTACAAAGGAGTACGTTATGAAGAAAATAAAACTCACAGCCCTGATAATGATGCTGACCATAGTGTTTGCTGACAGTATCTTCGTTCAGGCATCTGCCGGAAAGGATGACATATCCGGCCTCGTCGGAAGCTTCCGCGATGAGACAAGATGCGAATCGGTCAGCGTAGCGGTAGTGACTTCGGAAGGCGTGCGGTATTACGGCGACCAAGAAGGCCTTTATCAGATCGGTTCCATGACGAAGGCGTTCACGGGACTTGCGGTCGTAAAGCTTATAAGTGAGGGCAGGCTTTCCTATGACGATAATGTATCGGAACTGCTTCCCGGCTTTGAGGCATATTATCATAATGCACCCGCGGAGATAAAGGTTGAGCATCTCCTTTCCCAGACGAGCGGATATACCAATGAGGAGAACGCTTATCCGAGTGCCGGCGAAGGCATGTCGCTTAATGACTGGGTAATGAGCATTTCGAGAATGGAGCTCAGATATGAGCCCGGTGAAGAATATGCTTACTCGAATGTGAATTACAATCTTCTCGGTGCGATCATAGAAGAAGTCACCGGAGGATCATTTACGGATTATATGTACGATGAGATCCTTCATCCCCTCGGACTTTACGACACTTTTGTGGGCGAGCCTTCGGCTGAAGAAAGGATCATTCCCGGATCGAGACCGGGATACCGCCTTGCGTTTGAATACGAGATTCCCGTATATGAAGGAAGGATACCCGCAGGCTACTTTTATTCCAATGTCTGCGATATGGCAAGATGGCTGCTGATCTGGATGGGCACGGCAGACGTTCCGGAAGAATTAGCAGACCTTATATCTCTGACGAAATCACGCCTTGATGAAGAAGGAGATTATTTCTCCGGATGGGAGCTATTTGAAAATGAAGTATACGGTCACTCAGGCGGAACACCGAATTATTCGTCAAGGATTGTTTTTTCGGAAAAGGAGATGACTGGAGTCTGCGTTCTGACCGGTATGAACGTTGCCGCATCAACGGACAGTCTGTGTGGGTCGGTATATGCCATTGCCACCGGTGAAGAGCCGGACGGACTTGCGACTGATGTCTGGACCGTATTCGACCTTGTATTCACCGCACTGTCCGTGCTTGGAATCCTGATGCTTTCGTTTATAATATTTGTTAAGAGAAAAGGCATCGTTATCACGCTTGCTGCGATATCCCTTATCCTTCTGGTGTCCGTATGCATTACGATGCCCCTCATCTTCGGAGCGGGTCTTCGTGAGATAGCATTTACCTGGGCACCCATAAGCTTCGCCGGAGGACTTATCATCCTCGCCATAAATGTACCTGTAAGTTTATTCAGCTTGATCCGACTGGTAAAGAATGAGAATCGAAAAAAGGCTGGTTGAAGGCCGGCCGCTGACAGTCATAATCGAATATCCGGAATGGAATGAATCCGTCGAATCTTTGGTAAGAAAGATCGGCAGGATGGATATTTCTTTTGTCGGAAAGACGGAGGAAGGGTCTGTCAACATCGGTATTTCGGATGTCTACTACATAGAGAATGTGGAAAGAAAGCTTTTCATATATACGGAGGGAGATGTTTACAGGTTTGACGGGTCGATGTCCGATATCGAAAGCAGGATAGAAGATACCGCGCTTGTACGCATCTCCAGAACCTGCATCATGAACACCGACCATCTGAAGGAGATAAAGCAGATACGGAACAGTCATCTCGAAGCTGTGATGGATAATGATGAGAAACTGATCGTATCGAGGAAATATCTTCCCGATATCAAGAGGATCTTCAAAAGAGAGGGAATATGAAAAGAATACTCAGGGACACCTGCATATTGTCGGCACTTATGACCCTAAGTGTTTTCGTGATATCGATCGTCTGGGTGGGAATGACCGATGAGATAAAGCTTGTGCTTGAACTGTTCATCCTGTCATTTATCATTTCGCTCGGTAATTACTTCCTGGATGAATACACATCACTACCAATGATCGGAAGCTATGCAGTCAAATACATCGCGGCAACCGGTCTGGTGATGCTGTTCGGATTTATTGCCGGATGGTTCTATAGGTCCAATTTCTGGATGGCCTTCATTTACGTGGGGATAGTCATCGTCCTCGCATACTTCATAGATGCCTTCAAGATCAAAAGGGATATCGATTACATCAATTCCGGAATCAAAAAGAAAAAGGGCTGAGGCCCTTTTTTTTACATAGATTTAACATTAGAATGTCTTCAGATTTAATCTTATGATGGTAAAATGATACCTGTATGGAGGCATTAAGATGACTATATCAGATATCATTTCCCTGTTTTCGGGAATCGCCCTTTTCCTTTTCGGAATGACGCTCATGGGCGACGGATTAAAAGCGACATCAGGCAACAAACTCGAGCCGGTCTTATTCAGATTGACGGATACACCCGTTAAGGGGCTTGTTCTCGGCGGCGGTGTCACCACGGTGATACAGTCTTCTTCCGCAACATCTGTCATAGTCATGGGCTTTGTAAACTCCGGCATGATGAAGCTCAAGCAGGCAATTCCCGTCATCTTAGGTGCGATACTCGGAACGAGCATAACGGGCTGGATCATCTGCCTCAGTTATATTGAGGGCGCGGGCGGAGTAAGCAGCCTTCTTTCAACCTCCACACTTACGGGCGTGGTCGCGATAATCGGAATCTTCTTAAGACTTTTCTGCAAGGACAAGGGACGCCGTCATATCGGTGACATCATGATGGGTTTTGCGATACTCATGTTCGGAATGAGCGCGATGAGCGGATCCGTCGGCGGACTCAAGGACCAGGAATGGTTCGACCAGCTTCTTTCAACTCTCAGAAATCCCCTCTTCGGTATATTCGTGGGAATACTGATATCCGTTCTGCTCCAGTCTGCATCGGCTGCGGTCGGTATCGTACAGGCTCTTTCCTTTACCGGAGCGATAGTCTTTGATAATGCACTTCCCCTTCTTATGGGAATATCGATCGGTGCCGCGCTTCCCGTTATGATCGCGGCGCTCGGAACAAATACCGGCGGTAAGAGGACCGCACTCAGTTATCTTGTTTCCTGCGTGCTGGGTGTCATGACGTGCGCATCGCTGTACTATATCGCCGATGCCGTGTTTACTTTCCCGTTTGAGGGAATCGCTATGACTCCTGTGCGCGTGGCCATCGTAAATACCGTACTCAGAATGAGCATGATAATCCTTCTTTTCCCGTTCCTTGATATCCTGGAAGCACTCGTATGCCTCATCATCCCGGAAAAGAATACCAAGACCAGGGACGAGATTCTTCTCAACGACCGTTTCATAAGACACCCTTCACTTGCGATCGAACAGAGCCGTCTTGCAATCTCACGTATGGCCGAAGAAGCGCATCAGGCGGTGCTTTCATCAATCCATCTTGTCGGAAGGTACAGCGACAAAGAATATGACGAAGTATCCGAACTTGAGGATTCCGGAGATCATTACGAGGATGAACTCGGTTCGTTCCTTATGAAGCTTTCCGGCCAGGACCTTACCGAGAGGCAGGAGAGGGAATCCACCATTTTCCTTCACACGCTTTCGGATCTTGAAAGACTCTCCGACCATGCGATGAACATTGCGGGCAGCGCCAAGGAGATACACGACAAGCAGATCACTTTTTCCGAGGAAGCTTATCATGAGATCTCCGTCATAACAGCTGCGGTCAGGGAGATACTCGATATTACGATGAGGGCATTTTCGGGTGAGGACCTTCAGCTTGCGATGAAGGTTGAGCCTCTTGAAGAAGTAATCGATGATATCTCGGATGAGATGAAGCTGAATCACATCGAGCGCCTCCAGCAGGGCAGATGCAGCATCAACCAGGGATTTGTGTTCAACGACCTGATAACGGATTATGAGCGCATCTCCGATCACTGCTCCAACATAGCCGTTGCGCTCATAGAGATCTATTCGGGTTCGTTCGCGACGCATGAATATCTCGGCCAGGTAAAAGAAGAACACAACGATAACTACGATAAGTGTTACAATGAATACAAGACAAGATTTGCCCTTCACGGAAATGCGTAAGGAGAAATGATGATCTACATCCTTGAAGATGATGAAAGCATAAGGAAGCTTGTCATATATGCCCTCGAGACACAGGGGTTCGAATCGGCGGGCTTTGAAAATGCCGAGAGATTTTGGAAAGGCTTCGGTGAAAAAAGGCCCGAGCTGGTTCTTCTCGACATAATGCTTCCGGGAGAGGACGGTCTTTCTGTTCTGAAGAAGATCAGGAAAGAAGATGAGAAGATACCCGTGATAATGCTCACGGCCAAGAGCACGGAATACGACAAGGTCACGGGGCTCGATATGGGCGCGGATGATTATGTATCGAAACCCTTCGGTATAATGGAACTTATCTCCAGGATCAAGGCTGTGCTCAGAAGATCGGAGGGAAGGTCATCCGGACAGACCGGTGAGTATGTAAACGGAAGGCTTAAGGTATCCTGGGACAAACGCGAAGTATATGTAGACGATGAAGCGGTGGCCCTTACGCTCAAAGAGTACGAACTCCTTAAACTGTTCATTGAAAACAGCGGGGTAGTTGTTGAAAGAGAAAAGCTTCTTGAGAAGGTATGGGGTCTCGAAGCCGAAAGAGAGAACAGAACACTGGACGTACATATCAGGACGCTCCGCTCTAAGCTGAAGGATGCCGGAGAGAGAATACAGACGGTACGCGGCGTCGGATATAAATATATCGGAGAAGAATAATGACTAAAACAATTTTCAGAAATACATTTCTTGTTGGAATGCTCGTGCTCGCCATATGTTCCCTGATGTTCTTCGGTCTGCAGTATACCCAGACCATCGATGAGACATATGCCGCGCTCACCCAGGAGACCTCCTATGCCATTACCGGAATGGAATTATCCGGCATGGATTATCTAAAGGGGCTGGATGATACCAACCGTGTTACCTGGATAGACAGTGACGGAAGCGTGCTCTATGACAGTGAGTATGATGACCTCACCTCGAACCAGAGCGGAAACGCAGAGGTCAGGGAAGCGTTTGAGAACGGCGAGGGTCAGGAAACAAGAAGATCCGACAGCAGCGGAAAGCAGACAATGTATTATGCAAGACTTCTCGATGACGGAACGGTACTCAGACTGAGCCGTCCCGTTGCGGTAGTTATGTATGCGCTGATCGCGGTAAGCCCCGTGCTATGGGTGTTCGTGCTCGTACTTATCATTTCGGGTATCCTTGCATTCCGTGCGGCAAAGCAGATCGTAACCCCCATCAACAATATCGATCTTGAGAGCCATGCAAATATTCCGTATCCCGAACTGGCACCTCTCCTTGACAAGATCGAAGAGCAGAAGCTCCTGATCCAGGAAGAGTCCGGTCAGCGCGAAGAGATGAGAAGGGAATTTTCCGCAAATGTCTCCCATGAGCTCAAGACTCCTCTTACCTCGATCTCGGGATTTGCCGAGCTGATGGCGGCAGGCGGTGTTTCACCCGACAAGGTCACAGAATTTTCCAAGGACATTTACAAGGAATCACAGAGACTGATCTCTCTTATCAACGATATCATCAAACTTTCGAGACTCGATGAGGAGGCGGATCTTCCTCCCAAGAAGGATATGGATCTTCATGAACTTCTCCTCAGGGTTGCGGACGATCTTAAGCCTGTTGCCGGAAAGAACAATATTTTCATCGATGTAAAGGGAGAAGAGACTCACATAAACGGTGTCGACCAGCTCCTGTATGAGATGGTCTATAATCTCTGCGACAACGCCATCAAATACAATTTTCCCGGCGGCAAGGTCATCATGCAGACTCTCACCGATGACAAGTCTACGAAGCTGATAGTTGAAGATACGGGAATAGGAATTCCTCCCGAGCATCAGAAGAGGGTATTCGAAAGATTCTACCGTGTGGACAGAAGTCACTCGAAGGAAATCGGAGGAACAGGTCTCGGACTTTCCATCGTAAAGCACGGTGCAATGTACCATGATGCCGAAGTTTCAATGGAGAGCACACCCGGTAAGGGAACCAGGATCACCATCACCTTCCCCAAAACAGAAAACGAGAGATAATATGGATATCACATACAGAAAACTTGAAGAAAAAGATCTCGATACGTTCATAAGCATGAGGATAACCCAGCTCAGGGAAGAGGGCGCAACCGAAGACCTCGACCTTGTTCCCGCACTTAAGGATTTCTATCACCGCCATATGGCAGACGGAACCTTTGTATCCTGGCTTGCACTCGACGGAGATAAGATAATCGGAACGAGCGGAATGTCCTTCGTCGAAAAGCCGCCCTATTTCAGCTGCCCCACCGGCAGGATAGGACTTCTTTCAAGCATGTTCACGGATCCCGGATACAGAAGAATGGGTATCGCAAAAGAACTCCTTCACCGCGTTGTCGAAGAAGCCCGTGCATACGGCTGCGGCGCGGTACAGATTACGGCATCCGATATGGGCGTGAAGCTTTACACAGCTTACGGCTTCGTCCATAACGGCAATTTCATGCAGTACAAGCTCTGATCCGGGAGAAGCGCAGATGCATTTTGTCGATGCAAAAGGAATACTTACCGGCAGCGGTTCCCACTTCGGAATGAACATCTACAGGGGATGTTCCCACGGCTGCATCTACTGTGACAGCAGAAGTAAATGCTATCAGTTCACGCATCCCTTTGAGGATATTGAAGTAAAGCAGAACGCGCCGGAGCTTCTTGAAAAAGCGCTTAAGTCGAAAAGAAAAAAATGCATGATCGGAACGGGATCAATGTCCGATCCTTACATGCACTGCGAAGAGGAACTTAAGCTTACAAGGAAATGTCTTGAGATCGTTTTGGAGAACGGATTCGGGCTTGCGATACTGACCAAATCAGACCGCATCCTCCGCGATATAGATCTTTTTGAAGAAATAAACCGCTCCGCAAAATGCGTCGTGCAGATGACACTGACCACGTATGACGATGAGCTCTGTAAGATCCTCGAACCGAATGTGTGCAACACTAAGCGCCGCATAGAGGTTCTTGAGGAATTCGATAAAAGGGGCATCCCGACCGTCGTATGGATGACTCCTATCCTTCCTTTCATCAACGATACAGAAGAAAACATCACATCCATCCTGAATGAATGCGCCCGGGTTCATGTAAAGGGCGTGATCGATTTCGGCATGGGACTTACCCTGCGCGAGGGCGACAGGGAATATTACTATGCCGCTCTCGATAAGCATTTTCCGGGACTTAAGGAAAAGTACATAAGCAGATACGGTAACGCATATGAACTTTCGAGTCCTAACGCAAGGGAGCTCAGAAAGATTTTCAAGAGGATCTGCAGGGAAAACGGGATGCTCTCCGATCCCGATGATTGCTTTAAGTATATGGATGAGCTGCCTGACAGATACACTCAGATGAGTTTTTTTGATATGTGATGGTTGTGTGGTATTATAAACAGCGGAGGTTTTGAGAAATGTATTATACAAACGTACTTGACCTTATAGGAAACACACCGCTTATCAGCCTCGAGCAGACCACCGGCCTGCAGATATATGCGAAGGCGGAATTCTTAAATCCCGGCGGAAGCATCAAGGACAGGATCGCCCTTAACATGATCGAACAGGCTGAAAAAGACGGAAAACTCCGTCCCGGCATGACGATCATCGAACCCACCTCCGGAAATACCGGTATCGGACTTGCGCTTGCCGGTGTCAGAAAAGGTTACCGCGTCATCATCGTAATGCCCGAGAATATGAGTGAGGAAAGAAAGAAGATAATCCGTGCCCTCGGTGCGGAACTCGTACTTACCGATCCCAAGCTCAGTATCGGCGGTTCCGTGGACAAGGCACTTGAGATAGCATCGGAATCGGATGAATATTTCGTACCGCAGCAGTTCCAGAATCCCGCCAATCCCGATATCCATTACAGGACGACCGCGGTTGAGCTTTGCGAACAGCTCGGAAAGAAGATAGATATATACGTTTCCGGTATCGGAAGCGGAGGAACCCTTCAGGGAGTTGCAAAATACCTCCTTGAAAAGAATCCCGAATGCAGGATCGTTGCGGTAGAACCCAAGAATGTATCCGCACTTCTCGGAGACGAACCGGGTCTTCACCAGATCCAGGGAATAGGTGACGGATTCATTCCCGATATTCTCGATACATCCATCATCACCGATATCAAGACCGTAACGGATGAAGATGCCATCAATACCGCAAGGGAGCTCGCACGTATCCAGGGACTCCTCGTCGGAACTTCAGCCGGTGCGAATGTATGGGCTGCGAAGAAAATGGCCGAAAAGTACGGCAAGGACAAGGTCATCGCGACCGTTCTTCCCGACCGTGCCGAGAGATATTTCAGCACAGCACTGATCTGAAAAAGAAACTGGAGAAACAGAGAAACAGGGGGACGGTTCCGGTGTTTCAATAAATGAAACACCG
>JAFZWW010000029.1 GCA_017617005.1 Lachnospiraceae bacterium | reverse complement strand
GGAACGCGCAACGGCAAATGCCCTCTGGTTCATGATCTCATTCTCGACCATATCCTGGATCTCCTCCACGGAAAGAGACCTGGGAATCCTGGAACACTGAGTGAGCATATTATCGGCAATGACCTCGATCTGCTTCTCGGTCATCCTCTCTGTTTCGATAACGCTTTCATTAGCCTTTCTGACAGCCGCAACTATCTTCTCAATGTCAAAAGGCACCTCACTGCCGCTTCTTTTAATAATCTTCATAGACGCTCCCCTGCCCGATCACGGTTTTATATGATATTCAGGCCAAAAATACGGAATATATAGTGTAATTCCATATGGCCGTGCACTACATATTGTAGCCCCCGAAAAAGGTTTTCGTCAAGATATTGTGCGACATAATATTACTTAAATGATGATTTGATTTTTTGTGAAAATTGTTCAAAGAGCCCGCAAAGCCTTGATTTTACTGGATTCTTAAAAGAGAACACAGTAAAAGACACGGTTTGAGCCGTGTCTTTGTACTTTATGTAAACCGCAATATCTTGTATGTCAGGGCTTTATAAGTGCCAGATGTCCTCATTGTACTGCCTGATGGTCCTGTCAGATGAGAAAAATCCGGCCTTGGCGATGTTGACGAGCATCATGCGTACCCATCTGTCGCGGTCCTCGTATGCGGCAAAGGTCTCGTCCTTTACCCTGATATAGTCCTCAAGATCTATGAGCGTCATGAACCAGTCCTTGTTCATGAGTTCGCTCTTGAGTCTCGTAAGCTTAACGACATCACCGATCTTGAGCATCTGCATACAGGTGATGAAGTCGACCGCTTCTTTGATGACCGGCCTGTTTTTGTAATAATCCATGGATACGTAATCGGCATTCTTATAATGGGCGATGACCGTATCGGATTTGAGACCGAATTCGAAGATATTGTCCTTACCTACAAGCTCCGCTATCTCAACATTTGCTCCGTCGGCTGTTCCGAGGGTGACGGCACCGTTCAGCATGAACTTCATGTTGCCGGTTCCGGACGCTTCCTTTGATGCAAGCGAGATCTGCTCGGAAACATCGCATGCGGGGATCATCTTCTCCGCATAAGTGACGTTGTAGTTTTCGACCATAAGGACCTTGATGTAAGGATTCACCTCAGGATCCTTGTCGATGAGCTCCTGAAGGCAGAGAATAAGGTGGATTATATCCTGCGCAATGACATAAGCGGGAGCGGCCTTCGCACCGAAGATGAAGGTGATGGGCCTTACAGGCTTCTTTCCCGACTTTATCTCCAGATACTTATGGATGATGTAAAGGGCGTTCATCTGCTGGCGCTTATATTCGTGAAGCCTCTTGGACTGGATATCGAAGATCGAATCGACATTCAGCTCGATTCCTTCTTTTTCCTTAACGAAATCGGCAAACTGCTGCTTCTTGATCTTCTTGATGCTCTCAATACTCTCAAGCACCTTGTCATTGTCTTTGAACTCAAGGAGCTTCTCGAGATCGTCGGCATTCTTCGTATATCCGTCACCGATGGTCCTGCAAAGGAAATCGGAAAGCTCATGGTTACAGGAGATCAGCCATCTTCTGAAGGTTATGCCGTTTGTCTTGTTGTTGAACTTCTCAGGATAGATCCTGTAGAAGCAGTTGAGCTCGGTCTCCTTGAGAATGTCCGTGTGGATCGCGGCAACGCCGTTGATGGAATGTCCATAGTGGATATCGATGTGGGCCATATGGACCCTGTCGGCTTCATCGATTATAGCCACCTTGGGATCGTCGTACTTTGCCTTCGCCCTCTTGTCGAGCTCCTTAATGTAAGGAACAAGATGGGGAACGACTTCCTCAAGGTAATCCATGGGCCATGTCTCAAGCGCCTCGGCAAGGATCGTGTGATTGGTATATGCACAGGTTGCCGTGACTTCCTTGATCGCTTCGTCCATTCCAAAGTGCTCTTCCTCGACCATGATCCTGATGAGCTCAGGGATGACGAGGGTCGGATGTGTATCGTTTATCTGGACGGCCGCATGCTTTGAAAGTTCGGTGAGCTCATACTTTTTATCCTTCATATCCTTGAGGATGAGCCTTGCCGCATTCGCGCACATGAAGTATTCCTGGTAGATCCTGAGGAGATTTCCGTCCTTGTCCGAATCATCGGGATACAGGAAAAGAGTAAGGTTCTTTGCTATCGCTTTCTTATCGAAATCGATACCCTTCTTAACGAGTCCCTCATCAAGGGTTTCGACGTCGAACAGATGGAGCTTGTTGACTCCGTTCTCGTAACCTATGACATCTATGTCATACATCTTGGACGTAACTTCGAAATCCGCATACTTTATCTTGAAGGATACAGGCGTCTTCGTAAGCCAGCTGTTTTCTTCGATCCAGTCATTCTTTTCCGCCGTCTGGGCGTTGTTTTTGAATACCTGTTTGAAAAGACCGAAATGATAATTGAGTCCTATGCCGTCTCCGGGAAGTCCGAGCGTTGCGATAGAATCAAGGAAGCATGCAGCAAGTCTTCCGAGTCCGCCGTTTCCGAGCGAAGGCTCGGGCTCTGCTTCTTCCACAGCCGCGATGCTCTTTCCGTTCTTTTCGAGTATCTCCGAAAGTTTGTCGTAGATACCGAGATTGATCAGGTTATTGGAAAGGAGCTTACCGATGAGAAATTCCATCGATATGTAATACACCTTCTTTTCACCCGATATCGGGATGGATACTCCCAATAATGTCTTTACAAGTGAAAGTATTGAATAATAGAGCTCCCTGTCGGAACAATCACTTATCTTCTTTCCGTGATCGCGTTCGGTGATGATACCGAGCTGTTCCTCAAGGTTCATGATTATCACATCTCTCCCCAGATTGCGATTACTTTCCATATATATGATCCCCTCTCCCTCATTCGAGTACGTCCTCGTATCTTACCTGCATAAGTGTGTAAGGCATCCTGATGCTGCGGCCCTTGTCACCTCCCATGAGCCTGCAGCACTCCCTCAGTGCCTCTTCGCCGATGTCCTTGAAATCCTGACGGACCGTTGTCATGTTCTTCCCCGCATATCCCATGAGCGTTATGCCGTCGAATCCGCAGACCGGATGGAACACATTCATATCGGTAAGTGCTTTCATCGCACCGATCGCCATAAGATCCGATCCGCATGCGATTATGTCCTTATCACGCCCAAGCTTAAGGGTTATCTCCCTTGCTTTCTTTTCACTGAATTCACCGTTCATGACAGTCAGGTCAAAACCCATTTCCTCGGACAACTCCATAGCCCCGCGCACTCTCTCCTCTGTGACGTAGCTGTTGGTCCTGCCCGATATATACAGGACACTGTTGCTCGGTCCCGTATTTTCAGTGATCGTTTTCCTCAGGATATCCTTCTGGGCCTGGGCGTGATCGACGCCGATGTTGGAAGTATTCTCGCTCTCAAGGGGCATATCGATGACTACGTTTTTGAAATTTTCCCTTTCGATAAGCTCCGTGAGTGCGGTCATGTCCCTGTCGAGACCGCATACGATGATACTTCTGATGTTCTGGGCTTCAAGCCTGTGTTCGATCTCCGTCGCACTCATTCCCGCGAACATGGAAAAGAATAACGGAACGACATCAAGCCTTGCTTCATTTCCCGCCTTTACGGCTCCCATTATGTACTGCATCATTATCTCACTCGATGCAAGTGTCTGGCCGTCGGGATCCGTGAGCACCGCAACTCTTCCGGACTGTTTGGAAGAAAGCGATGCGGCTACCGAGTTAGGGATGAAGTGAAGCTCCTCTATTGCTTCATTTACCCTTATTATCGTATCTTCGGATACGCTGGGGTAATTGTTGATGACCTTGGAAACAGTCGAGACTGCAACGCCGGCCCGTTTTGCAACATCTCTTATTGTTACCATATAACCCCCTCCTTTTTATATATTGAAACCCCTCATTAGGAAACCGTTTTCTTAATAATACTACTCACTCCCCCTTTTGTAAATACGGGAAAAATAAAAAACTCCCGGCAGATATCTGCCGGGAGTCCGATAGTTCTGAGATTATTTCTCGTCAGCGGTGAAGTATACGAAGAAGAGGTTTCCTTCGGTGTTGTCCTCATAGTACTCAAGGAATGAAAGTGAGAAATCTTCATTTCCTGCGGGTGCTTCGAAGACAAGAACGCCGGTCTGGGTTTCCTTAACCTTGAGATCGTACTCCTCGGGAAGCTGATCGCTGAGGATCTTCTCATTGGTAGCTACGGGGAAAGCGTATGCATCGTCTACATCATCGCCCCACTGAAGCTGGAAATCAGTGTCGAACATGGGAATGGTTTCCTGGAAAGTGTTCTTGACGGTTATGTTGACAACAACAAGAACGTTTCCGTCCGAAGGAGTGTAACCGCCGATCGCATCCTCAGTGTAATATGCACTGTTAACGGTGAAATCGAACCATGCGGTCTGCATCTTGGAGCCGATCTTTCCTTCGTAAAGTTTGGTACCGTCATCATAGTTGTATACTTCTACATCATCGTCTGCATCGACCCATGAATCGTCACCTGCGTTCTGGATTCCGGTCTTGCCGCATCCTGCGATGGAGAGAAGCATGATTCCGGTAAGAATTGCTGCTAAAAATTTCTTCATAATAATTCTCCCTAAATGTAAATATATTTCCCTGTTTAGAAAATACCCTATTTGATAAATATGCCGGAGAGATTTCTCTCCGGCATATATCAGATCAATTCATTAGACCGATCAGTCAATCAATTACTCGATGACAGATGCAACTCTTCCTGAACCAACGGTACGTCCGCCTTCTCTGATAGCGAAGGTAAGTCCCTGCTCCATAGCGATGGGGTGGATGAGCTCGATGGTCATCTCAACGTTATCGCCGGGCATGCACATCTCGGTTCCCTCGGGAAGGGAGATAACGCCGGTAACGTCAGTTGTTCTGAAGTAGAACTGAGGTCTGTAGTTGTTGAAGAAAGGAGTGTGACGTCCACCCTCGTCCTTGGTAAGAACGTAAACCTGTGCGGTAAACTTCTTGTGGCAAGTAACGGTTCCGGGCTTAGCAACAACCTGTCCACGCTCGATGTCTTTTCTGTCTACACCACGAAGGAGTGCTCCGATGTTGTCGCCGGCCTGAGCCTCGTCAAGCATCTTACGGAACATCTCGATACCGGTGATAACTGACTTGCCCTTCTCTTCCTTGATTCCAAGGATCTCGACTTCGTCGTTGAGGTGGAGAGTTCCACGCTCTACACGGCCGGTAGCAACAGTTCCACGTCCGGTGATGGTGAATACGTCCTCGACAGGCATAAGGAAAGGCTTGTCGGTGTCACGCTGAGGATCGGGAATGTAAGAGTCAACGGTAGCCATGAGCTCCATGATCTTGTCTCCCCACTCGCTTGAAGGATCTTCAAGAGCCTTAAGAGCGGAACCCTTGATGATGGGGCAATCCTTGAATCCGTACTCTTCAAGCTGCTCGGTAACTTCCATCTCAACGAGCTCGATGAGCTCAGGATCGTCAACCATGTCGCACTTGTTAAGGAATACTACGATGTAAGGAACGCCAACCTGTCTGGAAAGGAGGATGTGCTCCTTGGTCTGAGCCATAACACCGTCGGTAGCAGCTACAACGAGGATAGCGCCGTCCATCTGTGCAGCACCGGTGATCATGTTCTTAACGTAGTCAGCGTGTCCCGGGCAGTCAACGTGTGCATAGTGTCTGTTCTCGGTCTGATACTCTACGTGTGCGGTAGAAATGGTTATTCCACGCTCTCTCTCTTCGGGAGCCTTATCGATGTTGCTGAAATCGGTAGCGGTATTTCCGGATACTCTCTCTGCAAGAACCTTGGTGATTGCAGCGGTAAGAGTGGTCTTACCATGGTCAACGTGGCCGATGGTACCAATGTTACAATGGGGTTTTGTTCTTTCAAACTTTTCTTTAGCCATTTTAAACTTTTCCTCCTGAAATGAAGTGTTTATACGCGCGCCGCCTGCATTAGAGGCGACGCCTCTTTTTCGTTACACGGCTAACGACTATTATATTAAAATCGTCAGCCTAATTCAAGCATTTTGGAGCTATTATTTATCCTTGACTGCAAGAACCTTTTCCTGAACGTTCTTGGGTACGGGCTCGTACTTTTCGAAGAACATTGAGTAGTTACCACGGCCCTGGGTTCTGGAACGAAGGTCTGTTGAATATCCGAACATCTCTGCAAGAGGAACGAAAGCCTTGACCATCTTGCCTCCGCCGATGTCTTCCATTCCCTCGACACGTCCACGTCTGGAGTTGAGATCGCCGATAACGTCTCCCATGTACTCCTCGGGCATTGTGACCTCAACCTTCATGATGGGCTCGAGAAGAACAGGAGCTGCCTTGGACATAGCGTCCTTGAATGCCATCGATCCGGCAATGTGGAATGCCATTTCGGAAGAGTCGACCTCGTGGTAGGATCCGTCGTAAACATTAGCGTGAACGCCGAGTACGGGGAATCCGCCGAGGATACCTGCCTGCATTGCTTCCTTGATACCGTCTCCGACTGCAGGTACATACTCCTTGGGAATAGCACCGCCGACGATGGTGGACTCGAAGAGAAGCTGAGGGGGCTCGTTGAGAAGGATGTTAGCCTTGGGATCAAATTCGAAGTGGTCGCAGTTAGCTTCCATGGGCTCGAACTTAACCTTACAGTGTCCGTACTGACCACGTCCGCCGGACTGCTTGGCATACTTGCACTCAACGTCTACTGCCTTGGTGAATGCTTCCTTATATGCAACCTGAGGTGCACCTACGTTAGCTTCAACCTTGTACTCACGGAGGAGTCTGTCGACAATGATCTCAAGGTGGAGCTCACCCATACCTGCGATAATGGTCTGGCCGGTCTCGGTATTGGTGTGTGCTCTGAAGGTGGGATCTTCCTCAGCAAGCTTTGCAAGAGCGTCTGCCATCTTATCCTGACCTGCTTTGGTCTTGGGCTCGATAGCGAGCTCGATAACGGGCTCGGGGAACTCCATGGACTCGAGGATGATAGGATGCTGCTCGTCGCAGATGGTATCACCGGTAGAGGTGGACTTGAATCCTACTGCTGCCGCAATGTCACCGGCGAATACTTCGTCGAGCTCGGATCTCTTGTTAGCATGCATCTGAAGGATACGTCCTACTCTCTCCTTCTTGCCCTTAGAGGAGTTATATACATATGAACCTGACTTTAAGGTTCCGGAATAAACTCTGAAGAATGCGAGTCTTCCTACGAAGGGATCGGAAATGATCTTGAATGCGAGAGCTGAGAAAGGCTCCTCATCGGATGACTTTCTGGTAAGCTCATTTCCTTCCTCATCGGTTCCGACAGCATCGGTGATATCGGTGGGAGCGGGCATGAAGTCGATGACTGCGTCAAGGAGCTTCTGGATTCCCTTGTTCTGGTGTGCGGAACCGCAGCATACGGGAACGCCTGCGCTCTCGATGGTAGCCTTACGAAGAGCTTTCTTCATCTCTTCTACGGTGGGCTCTTCGCCGTCGAGATACTTCATCATGAGATCGTCATCGAACTCACAGATCTGCTCGACAAGCTTGGTGTGCCACTCGTCAGCTTCAGCAGCCATATCCTCGGGGATATCGGTGATGGAAATGTCCTCACCCTTGCTGTCGTTATAGATATAAGCCTTCATCTCGAAAAGATCGATGATGCCCTTGAAGTAATCTTCCTTACCGATGGGGAGCTCGATAACAACGGGGTTCTTGCCCAGCTTGGTACGGATCTCCTTAACGGTATTCATGAAGTTTGCTCCGAGGATGTCCATCTTGTTGACGAAAGCCATTCTCGGTACGTGATAAGTGTCAGCCTGTCTCCAAACGTTCTCGGACTGGGGCTCAACACCACCCTTAGCGTCAAATACACCTACAGCTCCGTCGAGGACTCTGAGAGATCTCTCAACCTCTACGGTAAAGTCTACGTGTCCCGGGGTATCAATAATGTTGATACGATGCTCGAGAGCACCGGGCTGGGGCTTGCAGTTTTCCTGATGAGTCCAGTGACAGGTGGTAGCAGCTGAGGTAATGGTAATACCTCTCTCCTGCTCCTGCTCCATGTAGTCCATGGTAGCGGTTCCTTCGTAGGTCTCACCGATCTTGTAGTTTACGCCGGTGTAATAAAGAATACGCTCGGTAAGAGTAGTCTTACCTGCATCGATATGCGCCATGATACCGATGTTTCTCGTTCTCTCGAGGGGATATTGTCTTTCAGCCATCTATATATTCCCTCCTTAAAAACGATAATGCGCGAATGCCTTGTTTGCCTCGGCCATCTTGTGCATATCTTCCTTACGCTTAACAGCACCGCCGGTGTTGTTTGAAGCATCAAGGATCTCATTAGCGAGTCTTTCTACCATGGTCTTCTCGCCACGCTTGCGAGCGAACATGGTAAGCCATCTAAGGCCGAGTGTCTGTCTTCTCTCGGGCTTAACCTCGAGAGGTACCTGATAGGTGGCACCACCGACTCTTCTTGCCTTACACTCAAGAGTAGGCATAATGTTGTTCATTGCTGCCTGGAATACTTCGAGTGCGGGCTTGCCGGATTTCTCCTCCACCTCAGCAAATGCTCCGTAAACGATCTTCTGGGCTACGCCCTTCTTACCGTCTAACATGACGTTGTTCACAAGCTTTGTGACAACCTTGTCATTATACAGAGGATCTGCCAAAACGTCTCTTTTTGCAATATGTCCTTTTCTTGGCACGTTACTTCCCTCCTTAACAATTATACGTTAACTCAACGGTACTCACATGTGTTTCCCCAAGTGTTCGTGCGGAAAGGTTAGAATCTTTATATCAAAGATGAACTAATTACATTCCAACACTTATTCTCAGTTACGTTTTTGTAATTACCTTACCCTTGCCTCAAAAGAAATTATTTCTTATCGGCCTTGGGTCTCTTGGCACCGTACTTTGAACGGGCCTGTCTGCGGTTTGCCACGCCTGCGGTATCAAGGGTTCCGCGGATGATGTGATATCTGGTACCGGGAAGATCCTTAACACGTCCGCCACGGATGAGCACTACGGAGTGCTCCTGGAGATTATGTCCTTCACCGGGAATGTAGCTGGTAACTTCAATTCCGTTGGAGAGACGTACTCTCGCGATCTTACGAAGTGCGGAGTTAGGCTTCTTAGGGGTTGCGGTCTTAACAGCGGTGCAAACGCCACGCTTCTGGGGTGAGGAGTTGTTAACAGCCTTCTTGTGAAGAGAGTTAAAGCTTCTCTGAAGTGCGGGAGCTGTGGACTTCTTAACGCTGGTCTGACGGCCCTTTCTTACTAACTGGTTAAATGTGGGCATTTCGTTCACCTTTCCTTTCTTAATATTTGCGTCTTTTTACAACGGCTTCTCAACCCTTAGATCAGGTGCGTTTCCTTATAAAAGGGCATAAAAGTGCCTTTGTACGCACGCTAAAACAGTATATGTGCTTACAAAGGCTTTGTCAATCAATATTTTTATTATTTGAAGATGACCACTATATCTGGTATAATCTGTCACAACAGACAACTATTGAAAGGAGACTGTTATGGGAATGTTAGTTAACCTGATCGTATCTCTTCTGGTCGGTGCCGTATGCGGATGGATCGCAGGCCTCATCATGAAGAGCAACAACGGCATCATCGTCAACATTCTTCTGGGAATCATCGGCGGTGCAGTTGCCGGTGCGCTTTTCAGCATTATCGGAATAAGCTTTAACGGGATCATAGGAAGCATCATCTGCGGAGTTATAGGTGCATGTCTCCTCATCATGATCTTCAGGCTCATCAGAAAATAAACCGGGAAAAATGATCGATGTATCCGGCATCGGGACTGCTCTTTTGCGACGGCTCCGGTGTTAAAAAAACCGCTTCGTACAAAAACTCGCGAAGCGGTTTTCTTTTTGCATTTTTACTGATCAGGAATTGGCTTCCATCTCCTTAAGATATCTCTTCAGAGCATCTCTCCAGTCCGGGAGAGGTGTGAATCCGTTTGCGGTAAGCTTGGATTTATCAAGTCTCGAGTTAAAGGGTCTTGCCGCTTTGCTGACTCCGTACTGCTCGGTTGTAACCCTGTTTATCTTCGTGGGTCTCCCCGCTTCCTGCATTATCGCCTCGGCGAAATCCGCCCACGAGATATATCCGCCCTCGTTGGTCGCATGATATGTTCCGTATTTATCGGTGAGGATCATATCAACGAGAAGTCTTGCGAGATCGTATGTGTATGTGGGGGTTCCTATCTGATCGCAGACAACGTTCAGCTCGTCCCTGGTCTCCGAAAGCTTAAGCATCGTACGGATGAAGTTCTTGCCGTTGAGTCCGAACACCCACGCGATACGTACGATGAAATACTTTGTGAGTCTCTCCCTTACCGCTTCTTCACCGCGGAGCTTGCTGAGTCCGTAAACACTCAAAGGAGCGTAGTCGGTGCAGTCGGGATCCCAGGGTTTTTCTCCCTTTCCGTCGAAAACATAATCGGTGCTCAGATACAGCATCGAAGCCCCGGTCATCTTGCAGGCATCGGCAATGTTCTCCGTACCTTCTGCATTCACCTTAAAAACGATGTCCTTCTTATCATCATCCTCCGCGGCATCGACAGCGGTCCATGCTGCGCAGTGCATAACGACATCGGGCTTGATCTCGCTCACGGTCTTCATGACGGCTTCCCTGTCGGTTATATCAAGGGAATAATAAGGAGCACTTACCGCAGCGCTTCCGTCCATGATACCGCTGTAGCTTTCGGCAAGATCCGAACCTGCACATTCGATATTTCTTTTTGTCAGTTCATTTATCAGATCATGACCGAGCTGTCCGCCGACACCCGTTACAAATACTTTCATGAGGATTCTCCTTTAATAAGTTCACAACATATCATATTATATACAATTTTCCGCATAAAAGCGAATTCCCGGCAAAGGAAATCCTTCGCCGGGAATTTTATCTGATTCACTGTATTACTCTTCGGTAACTTCCTCTGCTTCGGTAGCGGCTGCTTCGAATACAACCTCTGCATCCTCAGCTTCATTGAGTGAGTTCCTGTTATTGAGGTCTGTGGAGAGAGTGATGTTTCTGTATCTCTTGAGACCTGTTCCTGCAGGAATGAGCTTACCGATGATGACGTTCTCCTTGAGTCCGATAAGAGGATCGGTCTTACCCTTGATGGCTGCATCGGTGAGAACCTTGGTGGTCTCCTGGAATGATGCTGCCGACATGAAGGAGTCGGTTGCAAGAGCTGCCTTGGTGATACCGAGGATGATCTGGGTTGCCTCGATAGGCTTCTTGCCTTCAGCTATAAGCTGCTCATTGATCTCTTCGTAATCGAGCTTGTCGATCTGGGTTCCGGAAAGGAGCTGGGTATCGCCGGGCTCATCGATGCGGACTTTCTTGAGCATCTGACGAACGAGGACTTCGATATGCTTATCTGCGATATCAACACCCTGCAGACGGTAAACTCTCTGAACCTCTTTGAGGAGATAATCCTGTACGGCTCTGATTCCTTTGATCTTGAGGAGATCATGGGGATCGATGCTACCTTCGGTGAGATAGTCACCGGCTTCTACGGTCTGTCCTTCTTCTACCTTGAGGCTGGAACCGAACTTGGAGAGGTAATCCCTCTTTTCGCCGGTCTCCTTGTTCTCAACATAGATCTTTCTGGATCTCTTGATGTCTTCGATCTTGGTTACGACACCGTCGATCTCGGAGATGATCGCAAGTCCCTTGGGCTTTCTTGCTTCGAAAAGCTCCTCGACTCTGGGAAGACCCTGGGTAATATCGCTACCTGCGACACCACCGGTATGGAATGTTCTCATGGTAAGCTGTGTACCGGGCTCACCGATGGACTGTGCAGCGATGATACCTACTGCCTCACCGATCTGAACCTTCTCGCCGGTTGCCATGTTGGCACCGTAGCACTTAGCGCAGATACCGTTCTTGCAACGGCAGGTGAGTATGGTACGGATCCTTACCTTATCGATCGGCTTGCCGTTTCCGTCAACACCGTCCTTAATGATCTTCTCCGCTCTTGCGGGAGTGATCATGTGATTGTGCTTAACGATCATGTTACCGTCTTTGTCGAAGATATCGACGCAGGTGGTACGTCCCACAAGTCTGTCCTTAAGCTTTTCGATGGTCTCTTTTCCGTCCATGAATGCCTTGACACTCATACCGGGGATCTCGGGTCTGCCTACGGAACAATCCTCTTCCTGAATGACGAGCTGCTGTGATACGTCGACCATTCTTCTGGTGAGGTAACCGGAGTCTGCGGTACGGAGCGCGGTATCGGAAAGACCCTTACGTGCACCGTGTGCCGACATGAAGTACTCCAGAACGTCAAGACCTTCACGGAAGTTGGACTTGATGGGAAGCTCGATGGTGTGACCTGAGGTATCCGCCATGAGTCCACGCATACCTGCAAGCTGCTTGATCTGCTGGTTGGAACCACGGGCACCGGAGTCAGCCATCATGTAAATGTTATTGTATTTGTCGAGTCCCTTGAGAAGCTCGTCGGTGAGCTCTTTATCAGTCTTGTTCCAGACTTCGATAACCGCCCTGTATCTCTCGTTCTCGGTAATGAGTCCGTTGTGATAGTTGAGCGCGAGTTTGTCAACGGTCTCCTGTGCGCTCGCAAGAAGCTCGGGCTTTCTGGGAGGCACGGTCATGTCCGAAATGGAAACGGTCATGGCTGCTCTTGTGGAGAACTTGTAACCGATGGACTTAACGTCATCGAGAACCTCAGCGGTCTTGAATACTCCGTGGGTATTGATGACTTTTTCAAGGATCTGCTTAAGCTGTTTCTTTCCTACAAGGAAATCGATCTCGGGCTTAAGGAACTCTTCGGGATCTGTTCTGTCAACATATCCGAGATCCTGGGGAAGAATCTCATTGAAGTAGAGTCTTCCGAGAGTGGTGGAAACGATTCCGGAAACCATCTCTCCGCCGGGAGCCTTCTTGGTCATACGGACCTTGATCTTGCTGTGAAGGGTGATGTTGCCGTTCTCATAAGCAAGAATGGCTTCGCCCATATCCTTGTAAACATTTCCTTCGCCGGGCTCTCCGTCTCTCTCCTGGGTCAGGTAATAGATTCCGAGGACCATATCCTGTGAAGGAACAGCAACGGGACCACCGTCGGAGGGCTTAAGAAGGTTGTTGGGTGACAGAAGAAGGAATCTGCACTCTGCCTGAGCCTCTGCGGAAAGAGGAAGGTGAACCGCCATCTGGTCTCCGTCGAAGTCTGCGTTGAACGCGGTACATACGAGGGGATGCAGCTTGATTGCCTTTCCTTCAACGAGGATGGGCTCAAATGCCTGGATTCCGAGTCTGTGGAGCGTAGGAGCACGGTTGAGCATAACGGGATGCTCTCTGATGACGTCTTCAAGAACGTCCCAAACCTTATCATCCCAACGCTCTACGAGCTTCTTCGCATTCTTGATGTTCTGGCTTATTCCGCGTCCGACAAGCTCTTTCATAACGAAGGGCTTGAAGAGCTCGAGTGCCATCTCCTTGGGAAGACCGCACTGATAGATCTTGAGCTCGGGTCCTACGACGATAACGGAACGTCCGGAATAGTCAACACGCTTACCGAGAAGGTTCTGACGGAAACGTCCTGCCTTACCTTTGAGCATGTCGGAAAGTGACTTAAGAGCTCTGTTTCCGGGGCCGGTAACGGGACGTCCTCTTCTGCCGTTGTCGATGAGAGCGTCAACAGCTTCCTGGAGCATTCTCTTCTCATTTCTGACAATGATGTCAGGTGCTCCGAGTTCGATGAGTCTCTTAAGACGGTTGTTTCTGTTGATGATACGGCGATAGAGATCGTTGAGATCTGATGTTGCAAATCTTCCGCCGTCAAGCTGTACCATTGCACGGAGCTCAGGGGGAATAACTGGAAGAGCTTCAAGGATCATCCACTCGGGCTTGTTGCCGGATTCGCAGAATGCTTCAACAACCTCAAGTCTCTTGATGATACGTGCTCTCTTTTGTCCGGTAGACTCAGCAAGCTCTTCTCTGAGTGATGCTCTCTCAGCTTCGAGATCAACCTCGGAAAGAAGCTCCTTAACAGCCTCTGCGCCCATTCCTACACGGAAGGACTTGCCGAACTCTTCCCTTGCATCCTGATACTCTTTCTCGGAAAGAAGCTTCTTCTTCTCGAGACCGGTATCTCCGGGATCAAGTACGATATATGATGCGAAATAGATAACTTTTTCAAGCTGTCTGGGTGACATATCAAGGATGAGTCCCATACGGCTGGGGATTCCCTTGAAATACCAGATATGTGAAACGGGTGCCGCAAGCTCGATGTGACCCATACGTTCACGTCTTACGCTTGCCTTGGTGACCTCAACTCCGCACTTGTCGCAGACAATGCCCTTGAAGCGGATCTTCTTGTACTTTCCGCAGTGGCACTCCCAGTCCTTGCTGGGTCCGAAGATCTTCT